>JALYYE010000204.1 GCA_030946735.1 Candidatus Dormiibacterota bacterium | reverse complement strand
CCGGCGCTGAACTCCGGGACGAAGAGCTGGTCGTATTTCTGGAATGGATAGGGGTACTTGTACGCCTCGCCGTAAAAATCGAGCCCCTGTTTGGTGACGGTGAAGATCTCCTCGGGATCGAGGTACTGCGCCAGCGACTGGCGGCAGAAGATGCCGAGGTCGACGTCACCGTGACGGTCGCGAACGCCGTGGTATGGCCCGGCGACGATCGCCGTCAGGTAGGAGGACATTTTGGGCGTCGCCCCGAAGGTCCATCGCTTGATGTTTTCCTTGCCGGCGACCGTCTGCGCCTGACCGGGGTTGTTTGAGACCACCACCCAGTCGCTGGGCGCGAGCACCGTGAAGGTGAAGCTCGCCTTGAGGTCGGGCTGATCGAAGCAGGGGAACATCCGGTGCGCGTCAAACGTTTCGAACTGACTGTGGAGGTAGATTTTGTGATCGACCGGATCCTTGAAGCGGTTCAGTCCGGCGCCGATGTTCTGGTAGTCGCAGGTGGCCAGCACGTGCAGCTCGTTCGCGTCGCGAAGGTTGCTCAGTGTGATGCGGGCGCCGTTGAAAGCCTCCTTGGGGACCTCCTCACCGTTGAGCTCGCAGCTGTCAACCGACGGTGCCAGGAAGTCGATGAAGGTATGGGCCCCTGGCTCCTGACAGAGAAAGTGGATGGTGGCCTCACACGCAAAGGTGTCGCTGTCGCGGGTCAGGTCGAGTGAAATGTCGTAGAGCGGGGTCTGGATCAACTCGGCGCGGCGGTGGGCTTCCTCACGAGTCAGGTTGTTGCCGGGATGCATGTCCCTAGTAATGTAGCGGGTGCAATGCCAGTGGGGGCAGCCGGTCGCTCACAGGTGGGCTTTGCCGACGTCAATGGTGTCAAGCTGCACTACGAGGTTGGGGGCGAAGGTACGTCTCTGGTGCTGGTCCACTCCGGCATCACCGACAGCCGGAGCTGGGAGCCTCAGTTTCCTGCGTTCACCCGAACATATCGAGTGCTCCGCTACGACATGAGGGGGTTCGGGCAGTCCGACATCGCCCACGGGAAGTATTCGAGCATCGACGACCTGGCTGCCATTCTCGGGACAGTGGGAACGGCGCCCGCCGCGCTGCTGGGCGTCTCGGTGGGGGGCTCGATCGCGCTCGACACGGCACTGCAGCACCCGGAGATGGTGACGGCGCTGATTCTGGTGGGGTCGGGAATCAGTGGCCGGAAGCACTCGGCTCAATACGACCAAATGATCGACGAGATCGATCAGCTGGTCGTCGACAAGGGCATGGACGCGGCCATAGACCGCGAGATGGAGGTCTGGCTCTACGGCCGCGGCCGGACCGAGGAGGATGTCGATCCGCAAGTACGCGCGGCGGTGCGCGAGATGGACTTCTACAACAGCGCGCGCTACCCGCCGGATGCCGAGCCGCAGCGGATCCAGCCGCCGGCAATTGGCCGCCTCGACGAGATCCGGGTGCCAACGCTGGTGATTATTGGCGAGCGCGATGTCGAGGACGTCCGTCAGGCTGCCGAGGAACTCGAGCGTGGCATTCGCGGGGCCACGCTGATGGTGATGCAGGGCGTCGCCCATGTGCCGAACATGGAGCGACCCGAAGAATTCAACCGGTTGGTGCTCGACTTCCTCGACTCGGTTACTTGAGTAGCAGGCGCTCGAGCCTGGTTGCGGCGAGCAGGAGCGCGATCGCGCCCAGGACGACCAGGTAAGCCACGTCCAACAGTGCCGATGGGCCGATGATGCCGGTGGTCAGGCTGCGCAACAGGTCGACGCCGTGATAGAGCGGCGTCAACTGCACCACCAGCTGCAATGGCCCCGGGTAGGCGGTAATGGGATAGAAGGTCGCGGAGAAGAGGAACATCGGGATCAGCACGGTCAGGACGAGATCGAAGTCCTGCCAGGTGCGGACGAACGTCGAGGCCGCCGTTCCAACGGCGGCGAAGGAGAAGCCGATCAGCATGGCTGCGGGAAGGGCCAGCACTGCCCACGGGGAGACGGCTAGACCAAGCGCGGCCATGACAACGATGAAGCCGAAGGCGTAGAGCGTGCCGCGGAGCAACGCCCAAGTGATCTCGCCGAGCGCGATATCGGCGACGCCGAGCGGCGTGGCCAGCACGGCGTCGTAGAGCTTGATGTACTTCAACTTGTAGAAGAAGTTGAACGAGGTCTCGTAGATCGCGCCGTTCATCGCGGAGGACGCCATCATCGCCGGGGCGACGAACACCGCGTAGCGGAGCGGGTGGCCGTCCACGACGACAGTCGCGCCCACCAGCGCGCCGACTCCGAAGCCGATCGCGAGCAGGTAGAGGAGCGGCTCGACGAAGCCCGACAGGATGACGGGCCAGCCACGCCGCTGCAGTATCGCGTTGCGCTCGACGAGGTGCGCGGCGCGGTCGGGCGCGGGGAGCTGGAACGACCGCCGCCGCGACAGCATCGCGATCACTGGACCAGCCGCCGCTGCAGCGTGATGCGCGCGGCGACGATCCCGATCGCCGCATACGCCAGCAAGACCGCAAGGTCGATCCCGGCCGACGGCGCGAGCACCCCCAGCGAGAGGCCGCGGGTCAGCGCCACACCGTGGGCAAGTGGTGTGAGCCAGGCGATTGCCTGGACGAGCTGCGGCAGCTGGTGAATGGGAAAGAAGACGCCGCCCAACAAGAACAGGGGCGTGATCAAGAACCGTCCGATCAGGGCGAAACTTTTGTCGATGCGCCGCGTCGCGGTCCAGGCGAAAATCGGTGCCGCGAACGCCAGGCCGGTGAGGACTGCGACCACGATGGCAAGTACCGCCAGTCCGGAGTGGATCGTGCCGAAGAGCAGCATGACGATGAAGAAGGCGCAGCTTCCCAGCGCCAGCCGGAAGGCGAGCCAGCCGAATTCGCCGGCCAGGACGTCGAGGACGGCGATGGGCGTGGCCAGCATCCCTTCGTAGGTGCGCTCCCACTGAATCCGCGCCATGACAGGGTAAGTCGTTTCAACGTACGCCGACTGCATGGCGCTGGCGGCGAGCAGCCCGGGCGCGATGAAGACGAGGTAGGAGACGCCATCAACCGTCCGCACCGGACCACGCGAAATCAAGCTGCCGAGCCCAAAGCCCATCGCGGCCAGGAACAGGACGGGCGAGACAAACGACATGAAGACCGAGCCCTTCCAGGTGCGCCGGTAGACGATCAGATGGTGTTCGAAGACGCGGAGGGCGCCGGTCATGGGAGCGATCATTCGATCAAGCTCCGGCCGGTCAGACGGAGGAAGACATCTTCGAGTGTGCTCCGCCGGACCAGGACGGACTCGGGCCTCAGCCCGCGGCTGTGCACCGCGACCGCCGCCGCCTCGCCATCGTTGGTGTAGAGCAGGACACGATCCGGGAGCGCCTCGATACGCTCCGCGAGCCCCTCCAGCTTGTCGAGCGGCGGCCTGCCATCGATCGGAAAGCGAAGCTCGAGCACTTCGCGGCTGGAGTACTTGTCGATCAGGCTGCGCGGTGATCCAAAAGCGACGATCTTCGCCTTGTCCATGACGACCAACCGATCACAGAGCTGCTCCGCCTCGTCCATGTAGTGCGTGGTGAGGACGATCGTCACGCCTTGCTGCTTGAGGCGGTAGAGGCGGTCCCAGACCAAATGCCGCGCCTGCGGGTCCAGTCCGGTGGTGGGCTCGTCGAGCAGCAGCAGCTCGGGTTCGTTGACCAGGGCGCGGGCGATCGTGAGCCGGCGTTTCATTCCGCCCGAGAGGAACTCGACGTTATCGCGGGCACGGTCCTTCAGTTGAACGAAATCGAGAAGTTGTTGGGCGCGTTGCCTCGCCACATCACGTGGTAGACCGAAGTAGCGAGCGTAGGTGAAGAGGTTCTCATCCACGTGGAGCTCGGTGTCGAGCGTGTCCGACTGCGGCACCACGCCCAGTCGGGCTCGGATCCGCGGACCGTCTTTAACGGGATCCATGCCAAGCACGCGCAAGCTGCCGCCCGAGGGGGACGAGACGCAGCCGATCATGCGCATGGTCGATGTCTTCCCCGCTCCGTTGGGGCCGAGGAAGCCGAACGCCTCACCGTGCTCGACGTCGAAGTCGATCGCGTCGACCGCGATGAGGGTCGCGAAGCGCTTGGTCAGGCCACGGGCATGGATAAGCGCGTTTGTACGGGTTGCGGGTGTGGCCATTCGGGCGACGACACGATACTAGATTCAAGGACGCGCGCTTCATGGTCGAGCAGCCAGCGCTTGGCCGGCAGCCCGCCGCCAAAACCGGTCAGGGAACCGTCGGCACCGATGACCCGATGGCAGGGGAGGACGATGCAGACGGGATTGGCGCCATTCGCCGAGCCGATCGCCCGGGCAGCGGTCGGTGTACCGAGCGCCGCGGCCTGCCGGCCGTAGCTGGTCGTGGTGCCGAACGGGATCGTGGCCAACGACCGCCAGGCCGCGAGCTGGAAGCGCGTGCCGTGCAGGTCGAGCGGGATATCAAACGTCGTGCGTGAGCCGGTGAAGTATTCATCGAGCTGCGCGGCCGTCTGCACGAGGATCGGATGATCGGGGTCGCGACGCGGCCGCGGATGGATTCCCGCCGCTGTAGGCGACAGCCGTGGCCAGAGGATCGCTCGGAGCCCCTTGTGAGAGGCGATCAGCGTGAGCTCGCCGATGGGTGTGGAGTGCATCCTGCTGGAGAGCGTGGGTTCGATTTGCCTCATGAAACCTCCTTCGGCATGTCGCTGAGAGTCGCCCACAACTGGTGGGTCGCGTAGCTGCGCCAGGGCCGCCAGGCGGCGGCGTGTTCGGCCATCACGCGCGGGTTGCTGCCGAGGCCGAGATGGGCGCCGGCTTTCTTGATCCCAAGGTCGCTCCCTAAGAACGTATCAGGGTCGCCGAGCGCGCGCATCACGATATAGCCGGCGGTCCATTCGCCGATGCCAGGCACGCGCATCAGCTGCTGATAGGTCTCGACCCGGTCGGCGCCTGGATCGAGCGCGAGCGTGCCGTTTGCCACCGCGCTGGCGAGTGCCCGCAACGTCGCCCGTCGCGTTGCCGGGAGGCCGAGCATCGACAGGTCGGCCTCGGAGATCGCGTCGGCACGGGGGAAGACGTATCCCAGCGTCGCATCGGCGAGCTTGATCACATCGCCGTGCGCGGTGACGAGTCGCGAGGCCAGCGTGCGTGCCGCCGCCAGCGACACCTGCTGGCCGAGGATCGCTTGGACGGCGAGCTCGGTTCCGTCGACGGCACCTGGCGCCCGCAAACCCGGATGCTTCTTCACGACCGGCGAAAGCCGCCGATCCCGCGACAGTACCTCGACCACGCTCTGCGGATCGGCATCGAGGTCGAGCAGGCGGCGGCACTGTCGTACCGCACTCGTCAGGTCTGCCATCGACTCGAGACGGAGCGTGCAGCGGATGTGCGTGTCGACCGGTTCAAGGGCGACGATGCCGGCGCCCCGCGGCAGGCGCAAGGTGCGCCGGTAGACCCGGCCGTCCATCTCGGCAACCCCCGGCAGCGCCCGCGCGGCCAACCACTTCGATAATGCCGACCAGTCCAGGGGCGGCCGGTAGGGAAGACGGAGCGTCAGCGCGCCCGGCACGATGTCGCCGCGGCGCCGTCCCGCGCGGCGGAGCTCGGTGGGCGTCAGCGCGAACACCTCGCGGATGGTGTCGTTGAATTGCCGGATGCTTTCGAAGCCCGCCGCAAAGGCGACATCCGTGAAGGAGAGCTCGGTTGTCTCGATCAGCATGCGCGAAGTCTGCGCGCGCTGGGCCCGGGCGATCGCGAGTGGGCCGGCGCCAAGCTCGCCCAGGAGCAGGCGATGGAGATGGCGCTCACTGACCGAAAGGCGGCGAGCCAGCCCGGCAACGCGTTCGCGATCGATTGTCCCATCGGCGATCATGCGCATTGCCCGACCGACCAGGTCGCCGCGCATGTTCCATTCGGGGGACCCTGGCGACGCGTCCGGGCGGCAGCGCTTGCAGGCGCGAAACCCGTCGAGCTGCGCCGCGGCCGCGGTCGGGTAAAACCGGACGTTCTCGCGCTTGGGGCGGACCGGCGTCGGGCAGCTGGGCCGGCAATAGATGCCGGTCGTCTTGACGGCGGTGATGAACCAACCATCGAAGCGCGCGTCGCGGCTCTCCACGGCCCGGTAGCAGCGTTCGAAGTCGAGGGGAGCGGTGCTCACGGCACCATGATGAGGCCTCATACGGGGCTCAGGCTAGCGGAAATCGGACATCCAGAGGGTACCCGTATGCGCGTCATATTGTCGGCGCTTTTCTAGCTGATCACGTTGCGCTGGTTACCAATCCGTGACAAGAGCGGAATCGGCGTCCGTCTCGGCGCAACGTCTCTGGTAAGCGAACGGCGGTCTAATTCACCTGCGAACGGGTTCGCACGACGTGGCCATGGCCAAACAAGGATCGATGTGAACAGGAAAGTCAGCCAGCGTCAAAAGGGACAAGCGATCGTGCTCGTGGCGCTGATGATCGTTGCGCTGACGGGGATGCTGGCACTGTCCGTCGACGTCGGTAATAGCTACGGCCAGCGCCGCATGCTGCAGACGGCCGCCGACGCAGCCGCGATGGCGGGAACACACCTTGCCATGGAGCAGGTGACCAACGTGGGCGGCACGCAGAACTACACCGCCCAGCGCAACGCGGCGATCCAGTTCGCGAATCGAAATGGCGCTTCAGCACCGGACACCATCACCATCGTCTGGGTCGACAACACCGGGGCAGCCTTCGCCAACGACCTCAGTAACCTGCCGGTCATCCCCGTGGGCAAGGTCGCGCAGGGGATGAAAGTGACCATTGTGGCCAACCGCAATACCTTCCTCTTCCGAGCCCTCGGCGTCCAACAGGTAGGGGTGACCGTAAGCGCCATGGCGCAGTTCGGCACCGCGAACGCGATCGTGGGGGCGGCCCCCCTGCTCATGAACAGGGACACCGTCATCGCTGGTACCGGACCAACCTCACTTTATACGCCGGTCCTTGTTACCACGGACAATGGCGGCCCAGCGTGCTGCTCCGCAGGGCAACTCGACAGCCTGGGTTATCCGATTCCCGCCGCATTTGTGGTCCCGCCGCCCCCAGTCAATAACTTTCACATCCTGAACGACCCGCCCACGAGTGCGACGTCGCCGGCGACTCGATCGAGCGCGGCCAATGGGATCACAGGCACCCTGAGCATCGGGCCGAGCTACTA
>JALYYE010000176.1 GCA_030946735.1 Candidatus Dormiibacterota bacterium | reverse complement strand
ACGCCTTCGAAGGAGTTGGCGATGCTCTCCAGCTTCTCGAGCCGCTTGATGTAGGTGGTCAGCGTTTCCCGGCGAGCGCCGGGCCGCGCCGCCGAAACGGCGTCGCAGGCCACCGTCAGAATGGCTTCAAGGCTGGTGGGTTCGACGTCCATGTGGTGGGCAGCGACCGCGTTCACCAGGTTGTCTGGTCTCCCCAGCCGCCTGAGGAGTTCTCCGCCGATGATGGCGTGTGACCCCTCGACCTCATGGTCGATCGCCTTCCCGATGTCGTGCAGCAGGCCGGCCTCGCGGGCCAGCGCCACGTCGGCGCCGATCTCGGCCGCTGCCATTCCGCAAAGAAAGGAGACCTCCTTGCTGTGGGTCAAGACGTTCTGCCCGTAGCTGGTCCGAAAGGCCAGCGTGCCCAGCAGCTTGACCAGCTCCGGATGCAGGCCCGTCACGCCGGTCTCGAACATGGCCTGCTCGCCTTCTTCGCGAATCCGGTTCTGGACATCGTTGCGAGCCTTGGTCACCATCTCTTCGATCCGCGCCGGATGGATCCGGCCGTCGACCAACAGATGGTTGAGGGCCACCCGAGCTACCTCCCGGCGGACCGGGTCGAAGCCACTCAGAATGACGGCCTCGGGTGTATCGTCGATGATCAGGTCGACGCCGGTCGCGTGCTCGAGGGCCCGAATGTTGCGGCCCTCGCGACCGATGATGCGGCCCTTCATCTCGTCGCTGGGGATTGCCACGACCGATACCGAGGTCTCGGCGGTTTGCTCGGCGGCAACCCGCTGCATCGCGGTTACCAGGATGTTGCGAGCACGCTTTTCGCTTTCCTCTTTGACGATCTCCTCGCCTTCGCGAATCTTTTGCGCGATCTCCTGGTTGAGTTCCTTTTCAAGGTTGGTGAGGATCGTCGTCCTCGCTTCGGCCCGCGTCATTCCCGAAATCCGCTCGAGCTCTTTGACCTGCTCGGCGAGGGCATCGTTGACGCGTTCCCTGGTCCTCCCGATTTCCAACTCTTTCTGAGTGATCCCCTGTTCCTTCCGGTCGAGATCTTCGAGCTTGCGATCGATCGATTCTTCCTTTTGCTGAACCCGGCGTTCCGAACGCTGGAGCTCCGCACGTGCGTCGCGTACCTCCTGTTCCAGGCTCAGGCGGATGCGGTGGGCTTCCTCTTTGGCCTCGAGGACCATCTCCTTCATCTGGGTCTCGGCATCCGAAAGCAGCTTTTCCCGTTCCGCGTTGGAGACGAGATCGCGCTGGCGGTTTTGGTTGCCAACCCAGACGTAGGCGACGAGGGCTCCCACAAGCGCACCCACCACGACCCCAATGACCAGGAGTAATGGAGTGGGCATAGTTACACCTCGCTTATGGACTTGTGAAGGTTCTTCGCACCGCGCGTGAGCGCGGCGGGACTAGTCGTTACAGAGCGACAGAATCTTGACCATTTTAGTCGCGTTTCTGGGGACTGTCAAACCGGCCGGAGGCCTCCCACTCCTCGCCGAGGAGGCGGCAGACGCGGTACACCAGGCCGCCGCTGAAGCCCCTACGGGCCAGCCGGGGGCCAAGGTGGGCGGTCAGCGCCTGCGCATCGGCCACTCGCCGGCTGGACAGCAGGCTTCGCCCCAAGGCAAGGGCTTGTTCCGCCTCGACCTCGGCATCGACCGCCGCCAGCGCCGGACCGGCTTCCGCCTCGTCGACGCCCTTGGCCCGGAGTTCCTGGGCGATCAGGGCATGGCCGCGACCACGGGTCCGACGTCGCACCAGCGCGGCGGCGTACTCGCGGTCATTCAGGTAGCCGTCTCCCTCGGCCCGGTCGAGCGCGGCGTCGACGGCGGCCTCGACATAGCCGAGGTGCAGGAGGCGCTGCCGCAAGGCCGCCCGCGACTGCGGCTGGCGGGCCAGCCGCTTGACCGCCTCGGTATACGCGACCTGTGCACTCTCCGGCTCGCGCGCGGTCGGCGTCGCGCGCCGGCCGCCCGATCTCACGCCGGCTGCAGGATCTTCTCGGCGGCCTTGCCCTTCAACTGAGCGATCAACTCTTCGCCGAGCTTCTGATTGGCCTTGAGGAATCCAACCGTCTGCTCACGACCCTGACCGAGCCGCTGGCCATTGCAGGAGAACCAGGAGCCGGCCTTCTCCACGAGGGCCCCGTCGACGGCGGCGTCGAGCACGCTGCCCCAGTACGAGATCCCCTCGTTATAGAGGATGTCGAATTCGGCCGACCGGAAGGGTGGTGCCACCTTGTTCTTGACCACCTTGACCTTGACGCGGTTGCCGGTCACGTCCAGCCCGCTCTTGATCGAATCGATCTTGCGGATGTCGAGCCGGACCGAGGCATAAAACTTGAGCGCCCGGCCGCCAGTCGTCACCTCGGGGTTGCCGAACATGATGCCGACCTTCTCCCGCAATTGGTTGATGAAGATCACCGAGGTGCTCGACTTGGAGATAGCACCGGTCAGCTTGCGCAGGGCCTGCGACATCAAGCGGGCCTGCAGGGCAACGTGGCTATCCCCCATCTCGCCGTCGATCTCGGCCTTCGGCACCAGCGCTGCGACCGAGTCGACCACGATGACGTCCACTGCTCCCGAGCGCACCAGGACATCGACGATCTCGAGCGCCTGTTCGCCGGTGTCCGGCTGGGAGATCAGCAGGTCCTCGGTCTTGACCCCGATGTGTCCGGCGTAGACCGGGTCCAGGGCGTGCTCGGCGTCGATGAACGCGGCGACCCCGCCTAGCTTCTGGGCTTGCGCGATCACATGCAGCGCGAGCGTGGTTTTGCCCGACGACTCCGGGCCGTAGATCTCTACGACTCTCCCCCGTGGGATGCCACCGACGCCCAGCGCCATGTCGAGGGTGAGCGATCCGGTTGGGATCACGTCGATGTTTCGCTGCGCCGCCGCCTCCCCCAACTTCATGATGGCGCCCTTCCCATAGCTGCGCTCGATCTGGCTAAGCGCAGCCGTCAATGCCCGTTCTTTTTCTGACATCTAGATTCCCCTTGCTTCGTGGTCGGCCTGGCCCGTCCGCTCCACTGTAATACGGATTTGTGTAACTGTCAACGCTAAAGCTCGGGAGCCGAGACCAGCAGCTCCAGGGCGGCGATGACCGAGCGACGCCGGTTGTCCCAGCGGTCGCCGGTCCATTGAAAACGATGAGTCGTTACGGACGTGGCCGCCACACCGATGAAGGTCAGACCAACGGGCTTGGAGCCCTCCGCGTCTGGCCCCGCGACCCCGGTTATCGAGACCCCGACATCGGCATAAAGGAGTCGTCGAACGCCGCTCGCCATGGCCGCCGCTGTCTGCTCGCTGACGGCGCCATAGCGACGCAGGGTTGCCTGCGGCACGCTCAGTTGCTGCGCCTTCACCTGGTCGGCATAGCTGATCACGCCACCCAGAAAGTA
>JALYYE010000175.1 GCA_030946735.1 Candidatus Dormiibacterota bacterium | reverse complement strand
CCCGGAAGACGCTGACAAAGCGCTCCGCCCGGCGGCGCACCCATGCCTGGAATTTCTGCGTAAACATTAGCGCGGACTCAGGCTGGGCTCGAGGCGCACCGACGGCGCAGGCTGCGCTCGGTCGTGCGCCTGGCGGTAGACGTCGGTGACTTCGTCGATGACGCGCTCCCAGTCGTAGCGGCCCGCCTTCAGCAGGCCGGCCTGGCCCATCTCCTGGCGGAGAGCCGGGTTGTTGATCAGCGTCTGCAGCGCGTAGGACAGCTGCCTGCGGCTCTTGCGCTCGACGAGGAGACCATCGCGGCCGTGGGTCACGACTTCGCGGAAACCGTCGATGCTGGTAGCGACGATCGGCTTCCCGGAGGCCATCGCCTCCAGCAGGACGATGCCGAAGCTCTCGTCGCCGGTGGCTGGTGAGCAGAAGATGTCGCAGCTGGCGTAGTAGCGGGGCAGGTCGGAGGCGGGCACGTAGCCGGCCATCACCACATCATCGAGCTGTTTGCGAGCGAGAAAGTTGCCGTACCAGCGCCGCAGCGGCCCGTCGCCCACGATGATGAGTCGCAAGTTCGGATACTGCGGCTTGAGCTGCGCGAAGGCGCGCAACAGGTAGCCGAGCCCCTTGCGGTACTCCAACCGGCCCACGAAGAGCAGGTTGCACATGCCGTCGCGCAACTCGGGATAGGGGGTTTGGTTCTGAAAGCGCTTGACGTCGATGCCGTTAGGGATGACGCGGTAATCGCCCGGAAAGTAATGTTGCACGAACTCGCGCGCCGGGTTGGAGACGGCGATGCGTGCGTGGAGCCGCCGTACGTAGCGCTTCAACAGCGGCTTGCCGTAGTAGTAGCCGACGTTGGAGCGGGCGAAGGCGTGAAAGGTTCCGATGTTGATCGTCTTCGAGAAGCGCAGTGCGGTGACCGGCAGAACGGGCATCAGCGGCTCGTGGTAATGGATGACGTCGAAGCCACCCTCCCGGACATAGTGCTTGATCCGATTGGTGAGATGCAGGCTGACGGTGATGCGGGCCACGGAACCGTGCATCGGGATGGGAAAGGGTCGGCCGACCCGGATGAAATCGCTGTCACGCTCCGCCAGTTCCTTGTCCGAGCACGGCGCAAAGACGGTGACGTCATGGCCCCGGCGCCGGAGCCCGGCGGCGAGATACCGTACGTGCTCGGTTACGCCGCCCGGATGCGCGTAGTCATAGGCCGAAACAAGGCCGACCTTCATGAACGGCTTCCCCACATGGCGCTAGCCCCGGGCGAAAGCTCGAACGGCGGACCGTCCCATGCGAGCCCAGTTGCGGCCGATCCGCCGGAACTTCAGCTGGGCGATACGACGATGCGTCACGAAATCCCAGTATTCCCCGAACGCCTTCGTCTGGCTTGCCAGCAAGGCTTTCTTCAAGTCCTGGGCGGTCTTGCCGGGGAAGGTCGTGTAGCCGGTGCCGATCCCCTGGAGGTGGTGGCTATCGGAGCAGCCGACCTCCGGCAGATGGAACCGGCTCTTGTTCAGCCGGTCGATCTTCGCGGCGCAGGTGCGGCCGGCGACGGAGGGGTTGAAGGTCTCCACCGCATCGAAGTAAATGTCCGGTGAGGAATTCTTCATGATGCCGTCGAACGACCGGAATCCAATGCTTCGGGTCAGCATGGAGAACGGATGAACCGCGATCGCCAGCCCGCCCTGCTCATGGATCTTGCCGATCGTCCAATCGAGGGGGCGCCACATGGGGATGGGCTTTTCGATGAAGAGCGCCAGCAGATGGCCGTGCAAGGTGGTGATCTCGCAGCCGCTCATGATTTCGAAGGGATACTCATTGGCGATCTCGAGCGCCTGGTAACTACCCGTGAGGCGGTCGTGGTCGGTGATCGCCACCACGTCCAGGTCGGTTCGCTCGCGAATGTAGTTGAGTACCTCCCGAACAGTGGCGGTACCGTCGTTCAACGAGGTGTGGATGTGGAAGTCGGCTTTGCCCACGAGTTCCTCCTTAATCGCCCACAGCGGCTTGCGCCGGCGGTGACGGAATGGTGACGGCCGGGACGACAGGCTTCACCGGCCAGATTGGCTCGAGTACGTGCCACTGGTCCGGATAACTCTTTATATACCGTTCAAACGTCGCCAGGATCTGTTCCATGGCACCTCGGACGTCCGCCCGATGATCTTCACTGGGGGTGAGGAACAGCGGCGGCTCGCCGATGGCGATGTAGGCGTCATTGCCGTCCCGGATGCAGAAGGCGGGCAGGATCGGTGCGCCGGTCTTGAGGGCGATCTCGACGGGCCCTGTGGGAAAGGAGGTGAGGCGGCCGAAGAATTTGAATGGCTGGCCGGTGTTCAAAATGTCGCGATCCATGGCCAGCACCACCATCCGGCGCTCCTTGAGCATCCGCATGATGTCCCGTGCGCCGGTTCGGCTCAGCGGGATCACCCGGATATTCATGCGCGAGCGAAGGGCCGACACGTGGTCGAAGAGGCGGCGCGGTTCGATCTGTTCCACCATGACCCCGATCTCGCCGAAGGATGCCGCCCAGCTGGCCGCGGCCAGTTCCCACGACCCCATGTGCGGCGCGACCACGATGACGCCCTTTCCACGCGCCATCGCGGCGTCGAGATTTTCGAGCCCGGACGGGGTCAGCAGACTGCCCAGCTTGCGCCGGTCCATCCGAGGAATCTTGAAGAAATCGATCCAGGCTTTGGTGTAGTTGAGCCAGTTCCGCCAGGCCAGCTTGCGCAGTTGCGGTCCGGACATGTCGGGCAATACGTGGTGGAGATTCGACTCCAGGGCCTTGCGCTGACGGGCGAGCAAGGGGAAAGCGAGCGTGCTTGTCACGATGCCGATCGCGTAGGCGAGCCGGCGCGGCAGCCGGGCGAGGATGCCCTCGATCAGGCGAAAGCCGAGATAGGTGATCACGATGGGTCGAGGACCGGTTGCATCGGTGAGCCGGGCGTTTGCGGTTGTTGCTCGAGGCGCCAGACGGGCAGGAAGACCAGCCACTGATCGGGCTCGCGCCGGATGATGCGCTCGAAGAATTGCACGATCCGCTCCGTCGTCACCTGGATATCGCGCTGGGTGTCGCCGGTTCGGCTGACTTCGATGGGCGCTTCGACCTCGGCGACGTAGAGGTTGTCGGGCTGACGCCGGCACCAGACTGGCAGAATCGGCGCCCCGGTCTTCAACGCGAGGGCGGCCGGCCCCGACGGGAACATCGCCGGCCGGTTGAAGAAGGGCACCCGGACGCCACGGTCACCACTGTACAGGTCGCTCGCCAGCGCGACCAGCTCATTCCGTCCGAGCGCCTTGATGATCTGGCGAAGGCTGCCGGGACCGAGCCCGATCATCTTCATCCCGATCCGCTCGCGGGACGCGATCACCAGTTCGTTCAAGCCACCGCTGGGCAGATCGTTGGTCACTGCGCTGATCGGATAGCCGTAGACCGCCGAGGCGGCAGCCAGGATGTCCCAATTCGAAACGTGGGCGGTCACAGCCAGCACGCCTTTGCCCTCGGCGAGCGCCCGATCGATCCGCTCGGCGCCCTGGGGCCGGACCATCCGCCTTATCTGTTCCGGCTTGAGCGTATCCATCAGCATGAAGTCGGCGAACATCTTGAAGTAGTTGCCGAAGGCATGCCGGGCGGTGCGTTTCACGAGCGGGTCGTTCCACGGCAGGCCGAGCACCTGGCCGAAGTTCTCGAAGGCGACTCGGCGACGTCGGGGCATGAGGTAAAAGGCGCAGCGCCCCGTGATCGCCGCCAGCGGGTAACGAACTCGCGGCGGGAGCGCCCGCATGAACCAGTTCCCCAGCCTGAAGAGCCGAGGGAGCAACATCAGCGCCGAGCGGTCCCTTCCGGCGCAGGTACGGGCCGGAGGTGCTCGGCGGCCTTGCCATTGACGGCCGTCCCGGCGATGAAGGCCTCGGTCAGCTGGTGGGCAACCCCGTCGGTCACCTGGGTTGGCGGGGACTTCATGAAGTATGACGACGGCCCATCGAGGGCGCCGCCCAACCTGCGATCCAGGCCCAACTTGCAACAGCGGATGGCGTCGATGACGACTCCAGCCGAGTTCGGTGAGTCCCAGACCTCGAGCTTGAGCTCGACGTTGAGTGGGACGTCGCCGAACGACCGGCCTTCGAGCCGGATGTAGGCCCACTTCCGATCGCCCAGCCAGGGGACGTAGTCCGAAGGCCCGATATGGATGTTGTCGGAGCCGATATCAGCCTTCATCTGCGACTTGACGCTGTTGGTCTTCGAGATCTTCTTCGAAACCAAGCGTTCCCGCTCCAGCATGTTGAGGAAGTCGGTGTTGCCACCAAAGTTGAGCTGGTAGGTCCGCTCCAGCTTCACACCCCGATCCTCGAAGAGCCGGGTCAGCACGCGATGGACGATGGTCGCGCCGACCTGCGACTTGATGTCGTCGCCGATGATCGGGATCCCCCGCTTCTCGAAACGGCCGCGCCAGTAGGGCTCGCGGGCGAGGAATACCGGCATGCAGTTGACGAAGGCACAACCGGCCTCGAGCACCTGCTCGGCGTACCATTTGACCGCTTCCTCGCTCCCGACGGGAAGGTAGTTCACCACGACGTCCGTCTTGGTCGCCCTGAGGATGCCGACGATGTCAGCCGTGGGGCCGGGGGCCTTGGTAATGATCTCGGAGAGGTACTTGCCCAGTCCGTCGTGGGTCATGCCTCGCTCCACCTTGACGCCCAGGTGGGGAACATCCGCGAACTTCACCGTGTTGTTGTGCCCCGCAAAGATCGCATCCGACAGGTCCTTGCCGACCTTGTCCTTGTCGATGTCAAAGGCCGCGGAGAACTCGATATCCCGGATGTGGTAGCCGCCCAGGTCGACGTGCATCAAGCCCGGGATCGAATCCCCGGGCTTCGCGTCCTTGTAGTACTCGACGCCCTGGACCAGCGAAGAAGCGCAGTTGCCGACGCCGAGGATCGCGACCCGCACCTTGCGGCGCGACCGAGAGTCACTCCGAACACTCGTCTTGCGCGGCGCCCGGCCGTTGAGCCGTGCGCCGTTCTTACCAGTTGCCATCGCTTTTACACCTCGCTCCATTCGTGTTGCAGCGCCCGGACCCGAGGTCGAGGCGCGATCAGAGTCGCCAATTCTCGATGGAAGGCATGAACCCCTTCCCGGTTGAGGGAGTAGTGAACCGTACGGCCGACCCGGCGGGTGCGCACCAGCTCGCCGCGCCGCAGCAGGCGCAGGTGCCAGCTCAGGCGAGGCTGGCTGATTCCGATCGCATCGGCGAGCTCGAGCACCGTGATCTCGGGTATACCGGCCAGGTATTGAAGGATGCGAAGGCGCGTGATGCTCGCCAGGGCCTGGTAATGGGCTCGGAACTCGCGAAGCGACGGATTGCTGAGCAGGGAGGAAGACGCCATATAAAGGATTCTTTATGGATTATAGCAGGGGTTTGCCAGGCGTCAGGGAGGGGGCTTTAGCTCAGCAGATCCCCGGGCAGGCGCAGGCAAATTCGCAGTCGGTCTTGTAGCGGCATTCGTTGATGCCTTTCAGGCCTTTCGCGATGATTGCCTGCAGTTCGGGAATCTTTTTCTGCTGTTCGGTTTCTCCCGCATCCATCGGAATCGCTTCTATGACGTGAACTGCAACGGGGCGGCGACGGAATGCGACGGACGAAAGTGACAGCGGCGCTGTCGGAAACGCCTACAGGATAGGAGTGCGCCTTGGGCATCGTCAAGGAAAGACTTGTTAAGGTGGGCAGCATGCCAGCCTCGCGGATTCGTCGTACCAGCGTCGTCGTTGCTCGCGGGTTTGCGGCGATCGCGGGGCATGAGCGAGCCATCTCGATTCTGCAAGCCCACCGGCGAGCCGGTCGGTTGGCGCATGCCTACTGCCTGATCGGCGATGAGGCGATCGGCAAAACGGCGGTCGCGCGCGCGCTCGCCGAGGAGTTGCTGCTGGGCGAAGGGCAGCCGTCGCGTCTGGATGTCCACCCGGACTTCTGGTCGGATGACCGGCCGGAGGCGATCAGCATCGACGAGATCCGCTTCCATCCGGAACGCGGAGCGCCAACCCACGAGCAATCGCTTCAACAGTTCTTGAGCCTGAAGCCATTCGTAGCGCCGCTCCGCGTGGCGTTGCTCGCCAACGCGGAACGGATGACGGAGCAGGCGCAAAACTGTGTGCTCAAGACGTTGGAGGAGCCTCCGCCCAATACCGTTTTGGTGCTGACCACGGCTTATCCCGATCATCTGCTTCCCACCTGCCTGTCGCGCTGCCAGCTGATTTCGCTGTCGCCAGTCGGGCGCGCGGCGATGGCCGCATTCATCAAGGCGCGCCAGCCGAACGAAGAGGAAGCGGAGGCGCTCGTCGGCCTGGCGCATGGCCGTCCGGGATGGGCGGCGCACGCGCTAACCGACCGTGACTGGGTGCTGCGGATGGACCGTTGGGCCGAGCAGCTGGGGGCGCTGGCGTTCGAGGACGTCGACGGCGTGTTGACATACGCGGCGCGCTTCGGGCAGGGACCGCAAGTCGAGATGCGGCTCGTGGCCGCGGATGCGCTGCGCGGTTTCACCGCCTTTCTCCGCGACGCGATGCTGATTCAGGCGGGCGTGCTCAGTCCGATGCCGTCGGAGCGCAAGTCCGCGCTCGAAGCCTGGTCGGCAAGGGTTCCGGTGGACCACATCCGGGAATCGCTGGCGGCCGCCCAGCGCACCCAGTTGCTCATCGATCAGAATGTGAATCCTCGCCTCGCCATGGAAGTCATGCTGCTCGA
>JALYYE010000170.1 GCA_030946735.1 Candidatus Dormiibacterota bacterium | reverse complement strand
TTCCCCAACATGGTGCCGATGTGGATGATTCCGGTTGCCATCGTGACGGGCAACACTTTCGTTCTCAAGCCATCCCAGCTCACGCCGCTCTCGGCGATGCGAATCGCCGAGCTGCTCGAGGAAGCCGGTCTCCCGGAGGGCGTCTTCAATGTTGTGCATGGGTCGAATGACGCGGTCAACCAATTGCTCACACATCCGGACGTCTCGGCGATCTCGTTCGTCGGCTCGGCGACCGTCGCCGCCTACATCTACGCGACCGCCGCGGCCAATGGCAAGCGGGTACAGGCGCTCGGCGGCGCCAAGAACCACATCCTGGTGATGGATGACGCCGACCTCGAACTCTCGGCACCGCACGTCGTCTCGTCGGCATTCGGCAATGCTGGTCAGCGCTGCCTGGCGGGGAGCGTAGCGGTGGGCGTCGGCAAGATCGGCGACGCCCTGGTGCGTGAGCTGGCCAGTGACGCAGCGAAACTGAAGGTGGGTCCCGGTACGGATCCGAAAACCACGCTCGGCCCGGTCATCCGAGGCGAGCGCAAGAAGAAGCTGATCGAGTACATCGAGGGCGCCCAGTCTGAGGGGGCCCAGCTCGTTTCGGATGGGCGCGAGGTCGATCAGAAGGATGGCTTCTTCCTCGGGCCCACTATTTTCGACCGGGTCACACCCAACATGAAGATCTGGAAAGAGGAGCTGTTCGGACCGGTGCTTTCGGTGATGCGCGCCAGCGACATCGACGAGGCGCTCAAGCTGCTCAACGCCAGCACCTTTGGCAACATGGCCTCGATCTTCACCGGCTCGGGTAGGTACGCTCGCGAGTTCAAGCGCCGGGCACAAGCGGGCATGCTCGGCGTCAACATCGGCGTGGCCGCGCCCATGGCGTTCCTCCCGTTCACCGGGTGGAAAAACTCCTTCTTCGGCGACCTGCACGCGACCGGACAGGACAGCATCCGCTTCTACACCCGGCACAAGGTGATCACGACCCGGTGGCTTTAGAGACGAGCACCCGGCCGCATGTGCTGAGCGGCGAGGAGATCGTCGCCCTCTGCCGCCAGTACACGCTTTACGAGTGGACGGCGCAAGCGGCCGTGGACCCGATCGCCGTCGACCACGCCAAGGGGGTCTACTTCTTTACCCCGGAGGGGAAGCGCTACATCGACTTCAACAGCCAGTTGATGAGCGTCAACGCCGGTCACGGCGACCCCCGCATCATCGAGGCCATCACACGCCAGGCGGAAAAGCTCGCCTACGCCAATCCCTTCATGGCTCACGAGCCGCGGGCGCTACTGGGCAAGAAGCTGGCGGAGCTGATGCCCGGGGACATAGACAAAGTGTTTTTCACCCTCGGCGGCGCCGAGGCCAACGAGAACGCGATCAAGCTGGCGCGAACGGTGACCGGGCGGCACAAGATCATTTCCCGTTACCGCTCGTACCACGGGGCGACCGCGGGCGCGATGGCGTTGACGGGCGACCCGCGGCGCTGGGCCAACGACCTCGCGACCTCGGGCGTCGTGCACGTGCTCGATCCCTATCACGGGCCGCAGCGCCCGGTGGACTCGGCCGAGGAATCGCTTCGTTACCTCGAGGAGACGATCCAGCTCGAGGGGCCGCATACGATCGCTGCCTTCTTCGTTGAGACGGTCACCGGCACGAACGGCATCTTGATCCCGCCCGAGGGCTACTTGCAGGGCGTGCGCGCGCTGTGCGACCGCTACGGCATCCTGATGGTCGCCGACGAGATCATGTCAGGGTTCGGCCGTACCGGGGAATGGTTCGCGGTCAATCACTGGAAGGTTGTGCCAGACATCATCACCATGGCCAAGGGCCTGACCAGCAGTTACGTTCCGCTGGGAGCCGTCGGGATGCGGCCAAAGATCGCGCAGCACTTCGAGAAGAACGTTTTCTATGGCGGATTGACCTACAACAGCCACCCGGTAGCTTGCGCGGCGGCCCTGGGGGCGATTCGTGCCTACGAGGAAGACGACATGATCGGCAACGCCCGGCGCATGGGCGAGGTCATGAAGCGTCACCACGCGACGCTGCGCCAGAAGCACCCGTCAGTCGGCCTGACCCGTTCCATCGGGCTGTTCGGCATCCTCGAGCTGGTCAGAGATCGCAAGACCATGGAGCCGATGGCTCCCTTCAATGGGACCTCCGAGGAGATGAAGGCGGTCGGCAAGTACCTCCGCGAGCACGGCCTCTACACCTTCGTTCGCTGGAACACGATCATGACCAACCCGCCGCTGTGCATCAACGAGGAGGAGTTGGGAGAAGGATTCGCGATCATCGATAAGGCGCTCGACATCGCGGACCAGGCCGTCGGGTAGCGTTTCCGGGCTAACTACTCCGAGCAGCGACGATCACACCCGCCATCGGCTCGTCGGGATGATCAGCGCCGGGATTCGCGGCGACCTGGTCGGTCTTCGCATCGTAATGCGCATGAAACCGGCAGTAGTATCGATACGCCCCCGGCGAGCTGAGTCTCAATGTGCGAGTCCCGCCCGATGGGATCACGAGGTCGAAGGATACGGCCGCGCCCGGAAGGCTGGTGACGGTGTGAGCGTCGGCGTCGGCATTGTGGAAGGTCACGGTACCCCCAATGACCGATTGGCTCACCACCGGCAGAAACCGATCGCTCGGGATGGTGACGGTTGAGTCGGTGCCTGCCGACGTGGCGGTGCCACAGGCAGTGAGCAAACTCGTTGCCGCCACCACGACAATAGACGGTACTTTCATGAGCGCTTCGCCTCCATCGATAAGAGTTCTTGCAATCGAGTACCGGATGGAGTTACACGCGTGAGCGTCGTGCGCGACGATCCATCGAATCCCGACGAAGGGTTCGCGGAGCTTTACGCGCAGCTACCCGATGCCACCGATCTGTCGCCCTGGCTGGAGCTGGCGCAGGCGGCTGCGCCGCCGGTCCTCTACCTCGGCATCGGCGCAGGCCGCCTGGCCGTGCCCCTGCACGCGGCCGGGATCGAGCTGGTCGGGGTTGATAGCCACCCGGGCATGCTCAGCCGACTACGCCGGCGCTTGCCGGATACCGAGCTCATCCAGTCACGCATCGAAGACCTCGACCTTGGCCGCCGCTTTTCCCTGGTGATTGTCCCTTCCAACATTCTTGAGACGGTCGACCGGCTGCGACGGGCTGCGGCGCACCTCGCCGATGGCGGCGTGCTCGCGGCCGAGCTGACCAATCCCCACTGGTTGCGGGCCGGCGCGGACAAGGGCGTGCGGGTCACAGCCTTCGACGGGAACGAGGCGCGGTTCGAGGTCGACTACACGCTTTCCGACGGCCGCATGATCACGCAACAGGCCGACGTTCCCCTCGTCTGGCCCGAGGAAGTCGAAAACTGGCTCGCCACGGTGGCTGGGCTGAAACTGCGCCGCATGTTCGCGCGACCTGATGCCGAGCTCGTCGACTCGCCAAGCTTTTACGTGGTGGCGAGTAAGTAATCGGCCATGGCCTCCCGCATCCTGGTGGTGGAAGACGACCGCGCGCTCCGCAACGCGGTGGTCTCAGCACTGCAATCGGGTGGGTATGACGTGGAGTTCGCCGCCGACGGCTCAGCCGGGGTGCACGCGCTGAGCGCGAAGGCGTTCGACGTCGTCCTGCTCGACATCGGCTTGCCCTTCGTCGACGGGTGGCATGTCCTCTCCACGCTCGAAGGCCGCCGGGTGCCGTCGGTGATCGTGATCAGCGCCCGCGGCGATCAGGCGGACAAGGTTCGCGCGCTCGACATGGGAGCGGATGACTACCTGGCCAAGCCGTTCGGTTCCGAGGAGCTCCTCGCCCGCATCCGCGCCGTACTTCGCCGGGGACAACCACCCGCGCAAGTCCCCCTGGTGGTGCGCTGGGGCCACGTCTCGGTTGACCTCAATCGTCATTCCATCCTGAAGGACGGCCAGGAGGTGCGGCTATCGCCGACCGAGTACCTGCTGGTGGCCGAGCTGGCGCGCCACGCTCACCAGGTCATGGACTATCGCACGCTGCTGCACCAGGT
>JALYYE010000273.1 GCA_030946735.1 Candidatus Dormiibacterota bacterium | reverse complement strand
AGATGCCCAGAAAGATAATTCTCGACTGCGACCCCGGTCACGACGATGCCATGGCGATTCTGCTTGCCCATGGCAACCCGGAGATCGAACTGCTCGCCATCACGACGGTCGCGGGCAACCAGACGCTGGAGAAGACCACGCTCAATGCGCGCCGCGTCAGTACCGTCGCCGGCATTGATCTCCCCATCGCCGCCGGCTGCGACCGGCCGCTGACCCGAGAACTAAGAACAGCTGCGTACATACATGGCGAGTCGGGCCTGGACGGCCCGGCGTTCGGCGAGCCGACGGTGCCCGTCGACGGGCGCCATGCCGTCGATCTCTTGATCGAGCTCGTGATGTCATCGAGCGGCGATATTGCGTTAGTGCCGACAGGGCCGTTGACGAATATTGCGATGGCGGTACGCAAAGAGCACAGGATGGTCAATAAAGTCCAGGAAATAGTTCTTATGGGCGGCGCCTACACGAGGGGCAATGCGTCACCGGCCGCCGAGTTTAATATCGCTGTTGATCCGGAGGCCGCCGCCATTGTCTTCACGGCGGGCTGGCCGCTGACGATGGTCGGCCTTGATTTAACCCACCAGGCGCTGGCCACGCCGGCCGTGCTGCAACGCATCGCCGCGCTCGGCACGCCGATATCAAAAATTGCCGTCCAGCTTATGGAGTTCTTTCGTGAGAGCTACCGGCGCCAGGCCGGTTTCGACGCGCCGCCCGTACACGACCCATGTGCCGTCGCTCGCGTGATCGACGCCACCGTTATGCAATGCGCCGATGCCCACGTGGCCATCGAGACTCGTGGCGAATTTACGTCCGGAATGACCGTGACGGATTTTGCTTCCGGCCAGCCGAATGCAAAAGTCGCGACGCAGCTGGACGTGGATAAATTCTGGGATCTCATGGTGGACGCGATCGAGCGAATCGGTGCGCCCGCAGTCCGGGCAGACTGACTGGTGTTGTCCCGTCGCACGGTCGCTCTCCTGCTGGCACTTGTCTTATCATCCTGCGGCGCGCCAAGCGCGTCTCAAGACACGGCCCGGACGCACGTCTGCATCGCGACCAACACCGAGGGACCCGCCCCGCATACGTTTAATCAGCTAGCCATCGACGGCGCCCGCGGCGCCGGGGCCCGCGTCCAGGTGGTCGTCTCCAGGGCCGCCAGCGATTATCTTTCCAGCTTGCAGCGCTGTGTGGCCGCCAAGCCCGACCTGGTGATCGCCGTCTCGCTCGAAATGGCCACGGCCGTTTGGCGCGCGGCGCAGCTGCATAGCGGCCAGAGATTTGCGCTCGTCGACGCCATGCCCGTGGACGACAACGGGCAGGAAGCCTTGATGTCAAATGTGACGGACATCCTGTTCAAGCCACAGGAGCCTGCTTACCTGGTCGGCGCGCTCGCCGGTTTGATGGAGAAACAAAAAATCGGCAGCGCCACGCATAACGTGCTGGGGGTCCTCGGCTCGAACCACGGGCCCGGGGTCGATCCGTATGTCGCCGGCTTCGTGGCCGGCGCCCGCGATGTCGACCCCAGCGTGACCTTCAAGATTGCGTATTCAGACTCGCAGGAAACGGCCTTTTGCAAGCAGCTTGGCATCACGCAGATCTCCGGCGGCGCCGATATTCTTTTCGAAGTCACCGGTCGCTGCGCCTCCGGCTACATCGATGCCGCGTACGACGCGGCGGGCTACGCGATCGGTTCCAACAACAACAAGGCCTTCCTCAGCCCCGCTGTGATCACCAGCGCATTGAAGCGTGTCGATCGCGCGGTTGGGCTGACGGTCCAGCGGCTGCAAGGCGGGCAATTCAAGTCCGGCAAGCAAGTGTTCTCACTTCAGGACGACGCCGCCGGCTTCAGCACGCCGAGCAGTGTCGTTCCACAGGACGTCATCAATCAAGTCCTTGATCTCAAGACAAAGATTCGTCAGGGCACTATCACGCCACCGGAGACCATCCCACCCGGCGTCTAGCGCGATGCCGCTGCCAGCTTCCCGATGGCGTCGACGAACTCGTGGCGAAGCCGAGCGCGGGTCAATTCACCACTGAAGCCACCGTCGAGCGCCTGGAGGTTCATCGCAGCGATCTGCTCGCGTGTGCAGCCCAGGACGCGAGCGACCGTCTGGTATTCGTCCGTTAGCGTGACGTTCGAGACGGTCCGCGAGTCCGTGCTGATCGTGACCTTGATGCCCTGTTCGTGAAAGCGTCTGAGGGGATGTTCGTCAAGCCGCCGCACGGCCTTGGTGTGCGCGTTGCTGGTCGGCGCCATGTCCAGCTGCACGCCATTTTCTTTGATCATCGCGATGACTTCCTGATCTTCTTGTGCTCGAACGCCGTGCCCCAGGCGCACGGCTCCCATGGAGATCGCCTGGCGGACGCTTTCGGGCCCGGCCGCCTCGCCCGCGTGAATGGTGATATTCAGCCCAAGCGACCGAGCGACGCGAAAGGCATCTTCGTGCAGGATCGGCGGATGGCCGGC
>JALYYE010000151.1 GCA_030946735.1 Candidatus Dormiibacterota bacterium | reverse complement strand
ATCCGCACCATGGTCTTCACCCACATCCCCAGCAACATCCTGCTGATATTGGTGCCGTTCAGCCCGACCCTGCCGTGGGCGATCGGCCTGCTGCTGGCTCGCTTCAGCCTGTCGCAGATGGACGTGCCCGCGCGCCAGGCTTATGTCGTCTCGATCGTGCCGCCGGCCGAGCGGGCGACCGCGGTGGCTTTCACCGGACTCGTTCGTGGACTCGGCCAGTCGGCCGGGCCTTTGTTAGCGGGTGCGGCTATCCAGGGCGCCGTGCTCGGGCTGCCTTTCTTCATTGCCGGCACCCTCAAGCTGATTTACGACGTCAGCCTCTACGCTGCCTTTCGATCCCGCCCGGCAGAACACGAAACCGCGCGTTGATCTCAGGTCCTCCCTCGGCGGTTTTAGGGTCCTGGGCTCTCCTGGGATGGGCATGAATATAGGTATGAAGACCATGCAGCGACCGGCCAAGTCCGCGGCGCCGATTGTCACGATTCGCCGCCTGCCCGCCAGTGGTAACGCCGCGCTGGCGGCCTCCGCGTTGATCCAGGCCGCGCTTGGCGTCGAGTTCTTTCTCTCCGGACTCAACAAGTTCGCCGATCCCAACTTCGTGCGGAACTTCAGACTGTTCGTCGACGCCAGCCCGGGAACGCACACCGGGCTGCTGGCCTCACTGGTTGGCACCTTCGTCCTGCCGAATATCACGCTCTTCGCCAGCCTGACCAAGTACATGGAGCTCGCGCTGGGCGTCGTGCTGCTGCTCGGCGCGCTGGAAGTTGGCCGCCGCCGACTGTCCGGCCGGTTCGGCATTGAGCACGGTTACGAAGCGCCCGTTGCCCTGGTTGCGGCGTTCGCCGGTCTGGCCGCCGCGGCTCTGTCACTCTCCATCGCCCTCCTGATGGGTGAGCAGTTGCCCACGATCACCCCTGGCCGGGCGCTGACCACCGCGATCCCGGTCGAGCTCTTGCTCGTCCCGATGGGCATCGCGGTCGCCTGGATGGAAGCCGGGCGGTTCCGCGCGCTCTCGCGCTAACTCCTGCCCTTTTGGGGGAAGGCAGGGTGGAGGCGTCCCGCTATTCTCGAAGCGCAGTGAGCAAGGGGCGCGTCGAGGCCTTCAGCGATGGCGTGTTCGCCGTGGCGGCTACGCTGCTGATCTTCAATATTCAGATCGACAAGACCGCGCCGGGAGGGTTGCTCGCCGCTTTGCTGGCGGCATGGCCCAAGTATGCCGCGTACGTGGCGAGCTTTCTCACCATCGGGGTGATGTGGATGAATCACCACGGGCTCTTCGCGCGCATCGTCCGCCTGGACCGCGCCCTGATGTTCCTCAACCTGCTACTGCTCATGGCGATCGTCTTCCTCCCCTTCTCCACCGCCGAGCTTGGCGCCAACATCCTGGTACCCGCTGATGCCAGCACAGCCGCCAGCCTTTACGCGATCAACGCCTCCGTGATCGCGGTCTTTTTCGGCGCCGTCTGGACCTATGCGCTGACCCGCACGCATCTGCTCGCGCCCGACGTTGACCGGGAGGCAGCGATGCGGGCCTGGCCTCGCTTCTCTGTCGGCACGGTGGTATATCTGGCCTGCATCCCGCTTGCCCAATTCAGCCCCGTCGCGGTTGTCGTCGTGTGCGCCGGTCTGGCGGTCTACTACGCGTTCGAGCGGCTTCCCGATATCAGCCGCCAGCCGGCATCAGGCGCCCGCCCGCACCCCTAGGCAGCTTTTGGCAGGGGTCCGCGCAAAACGGTCGGGGCCGGCTGCGACGCCGCGGCCGGTTCGGCAACGTTGGCGCCGAAGAGCATCAGCAGCCGTAGCTCGGACCGTGGATCGCCTGGATGGCCGGAAACCGTGCTCGCGATCTGCCACGCCGTTACCGTGTTCCTGGGCGCTGAATCCTGACTCATACTGGTTCCTCTACTACCTCAAACGCGAGGGACCTTACGGCCCGCGTAGCGGTGTTTCCCCCGAGTACGACTACTGCATCGGGAACGGCAGCTGCCACCACGAGGGCAACGCGTCGACCTGGATCGTGGTCACCCACTTGACCCACCAGTAGCCACGGAGGTCGGGTGCGACCAGCCGAACCGGGAAGCCGTGACCGGGATCGAGCGGCATTCCGCCCAGGCGGGTCGCCAGCAGCAATTGCCCGGCATCCTGCGCGCTAAACCGCCGGTCGTAGCCGGTGACCGAACGAACGC
>JALYYE010000128.1 GCA_030946735.1 Candidatus Dormiibacterota bacterium | reverse complement strand
GTCGTGAGGTCGATCGCCTCAGGCACGGCTCGCTGAGGAATCGTGAAGGTAAACGTGCTGCCCTGACCGGGAGTGCTTTTCACCCAGATCCGTCCACCGTGCATCTCCACCAGCCGGCGAGAGATGGCCAGACCCAGCCCGGTGCCCTGATACTTACCACTGATCCCGCTCTGACCCTGCTGAAAACTCTCAAAAATTCGCTCGGCATCTTCCGGTGGCACGCCGATGCCGGTATCGCGGACACTGATCCGCAGCTCTGCTCCCTGCCGTTCGGCCACAAGGCGGACGCTACCCGTCTCCGTGAACTTGATGGCGTTACCCAGCAAGTTCAGCAGGACTTGCTTGAGCTTAGGGCCATCGGCAAAGACGCGTCCGACATCAGCGGCGACGCTCGCATTCAGCTCCAGCTTCTTGTTCTTGGCAAGCGAGCTGACGCTCTCGACGCACTCCAAAATCAGCGGTTCGACCTCGACCTCGCCGCGGTTTAACTGCGCCTTGCCCGCCTCGAGCTTGGAGATATCGAGCAGGTCGTTGATCAGGACCAGCAAGTGTTGTCCATTCTGGGCAATGATGTCCACGTCCTGACGCTGGTCGCGCGTCAGGATGCCCCCGTCGCCTTCGAGGAGCAGCTGCGAAAAGCCAAGGATCGAGTTCAACGGCGTACGCAGCTCGTGGCTCATGTTCGCCAGAAACTCAGATTTATGCTGGTTGGCCCGCTCGAGCTCAGCGTTCACGGCTCCCAGTCGGGCTGTCTGCTCGGTCGCCAGGTGGAAGAGGTGCGCCTCCTGGATGGCGGTTGCGGCGTGCTGCGCGAAGAGCGTGAGGAGTTCGATCGTATTCCGATCCAGCGGTCGCCGGTGGTAGATGGCAAGCACACCCAGCAACTGATCGCCGACGACCATCGGGAAACCGGCGAAGGCGTGGATGCCTTCTTCAGACATCCAGGGATTGAGCGCGAGCTGCCGGTGGTTGGCCGGATCGTTGGTCACGATCGGTACGCGTAGCTCAGCCACCTGGCCGATCTCCCCCATTCCGCGCTCGACCCGCCCCGGAACTGGCGGCGCATTCCGCGTCGTATGATGGCCGGCCCGCCGCCACAATGCGCCGTCGCTCGGCTCCAGCAGCCAGATCTGGGCCGCTGCGAACCCCAGGTTGCCAGTGAGCGCGGTGGCCATGATGTCGAGCAACTCCGGCTCGAAGAGTTTTTGGTTCATCTGATCGATCGATCGGTTGAGGAGCTCCAGTCGGCGGGCGCGCTTCTCCGTTTCCTCGAATAGGCGCACATTGCGCAGCGCGACCGCCAGTTGCTGGGCGAGGACTTCCAGTGCTTCCTCTTCCCAGCGGGTGAGATGGCGCTGGTCCTCGCGCGTCTGTAAATGGAGCACGCCAGAAACCTTGCCTTCCAGGAGCACCGGCGTCCCGAAGACGCAGTTGTAGCCGGCGTCGTTGAGCGCCGGAAGGTCGAACAGGGGGGGCTCACCAAGCATGACGAATCCGCGTTCCCGCACCACCCGCCCGACGATCCCATCGCCGGCTGAGATGCTTGTGCCTTCGATCGCTTCCGGAAGGTGAATTGCCGCCCGCAGGGTGAAGACCCCGCGTTCTTCGTCGAGCAGGACGATCGCCCCCGAGTCCATTTGCAGAATTTCCAAGCCACATCGGATGACCGTGTACAGCATGCGCGACACATCGAGCTGGCCGACCAGCTCACCGAGTACGTTGCGCAACTGCTCGGTCTGATCGAGCCGCCGCCGGGTACCGCGGATCTCCGTATTCATGGCGCGCACGGCGGCGCCCAGCCCGGTGATGACGGCGACGGTTGGGATCGCGCGCAGGATGGACTCCCGCACCGAAATGGCCAGACCGAGATCGCCGGTCTGAAACAGGATGATGCCGCACGTGAAGAAGAGGCTGGTCCCGATGCCGCCCCAGAGGTCGAAGCGAAAGACCGCCTCGGCGGCGACCAGTGCGTAAAGCAGGTAAGGGAGGCTCGAGGAAGGCGTCGCAAACAAGAGGACCCATCCCGTCACGACCAGGTGATCGAGGATCAGGAGGAGGACGGCCATCGGCCGAGCGAAGCGCGGAATCGCCTTCCGTTGCATCGTCAGCGTCGCCACTCCGTTGTAGGCGGCCACCAGCCCGGCGAGCACGATGGTGGCCGGTAACGAGGCCGACTGGAACCAGAAGAGCAGCAGCAGGGGGATCGCCAGTGCGACGAATCGGAGGCGGACGAACTGGCGGTCGAGGGCAGTCATGCCAGCCCTCGCGTCCTAAGCGGCCTGGTTGGTTTGAAGGTTGTTGATCATCTCCAGGAAGCGGTCCTTGCCGAAGTCCCCCTTCTGGATGATCGACTGGATGTTCCCCTGCAGGCGTTCCCGGTCCTCGCTGCTGATGTTTTTCGCCGTATAGATAAGGATGGGTATCTGGCTCCCCGCTGGATCCTCGCGGAGCTTGGAGACGACCTCGAAGCCATCGACGTCCGGCATCATCAGGTCTAGGATGATCATGTCGGGCTTGTTCTTGAGCGCCAGCTCCAGGCCCGCCTTACCACCGTCGGCGACCATGATCTCCATGTTGAAGGGCTTGAGCATCGCCTTGACAAGCCGGATGTTCTGCGGGTCGTCGTCCACAATCAGGATCGACGACGGTGTCTTCTTACCCTTCTTGCCATCGGCCAGCAGATCGAACTTCACCATCATCTGCAGCAGCTGCTGCCGGTCGATCGGCTTGGTGAGGAAGTCGGCCTGACCGATATCGAACGGCAGCGATTCCTTGTTGACCTTGGAGGTCAGCACGATCGGGATGTCCTTCGTCTTCGACTCGCGGCGCAAGTCGTAGACGAGACCGCTGCCGCCGTTGGGAGGGAGCTGGGTGTCGATCAGTACGGCCAGCGGCTGGAGCTGCACCGCCTTGCGCAGGGCCTCCTGCGCGCTGGCGGCGATCACCACCTCGTAGCCGGCGTGGCTGAGGAAGGGCTCGATGCGCTCCTTCACCGCCGGGTCGTTGTCGGCAACCAGGATGACGGGCGCCTTGGTACCGGCGCCGACGGGCGGCATCATCTGAACCGGGCGCTCCTGGATACCGGCCTCCTGCTTGGCGAACTCGATCAGCTCGCGGATGTGCTCTACCAGCCGCTTCCCGCTTTCGTTGATATGGGCAACGAACTCGCGCCGCTCTTCCGGCGTGGTCTTGTTCGCCTTCTCATCGAGCAGGATTTCGGAGAAGCCGATGATGGCGTTCAACGGTGAGTTGAGGTCATGGCTCTGGTCGTAGATGACCCGGAACTTGGCCTCGAAATCGCGCTTAGCCTGGTTCAGCGCCGGCGCAGCGTCCTTGTTCTTGCCGCTGGCACTCAGCTCCACCTTGAGGCCCTCGAGCTGCGCCTGCATGGCACGCTTCTCCGCCTCATAGCGAGCGAGGACCTGGCTCGTAGGCGGGCCACTGCCGGCCGCCTTGCGTGCCTCCTCGAGCTGCGCTTTGAGTGAGGCTTTTTCCCGCTGCCACGCCTCGTCCAGCTCCTTGGCCTCACCGGCCCGCCGATTCTGCAGCTCGTTCGTCTGCGACATCATGTCGGAGAGCTGCGCCTGGATCCGCTCCAGGTCGACCTTGAGTTGGTTCTTTTCGGCGGTCAGCCGCTGCTCGCGCGCGGTCCATTCTTCGGCCTTGCGGCCGGTCTCGCCGGCGAGGTCGGCGTGCAGCGCCTTGATCTTCTCGTAGTCCTGCTGTGTCGCGGCCAACTTTGCCGACGAATCCGCGACCTGCCGTTTGAGCGCGGCCTTCTCCTCCGCGACCGACGCTTCGCGGCCCTGCCAGTCCTTTTCGAGCGCCTTGATCTTGGTGAGGAGCGCCGAGCGCTCATCACTGAGCCGCTGGAACTCCGCCTCGGCCTTGTCGAGGTCGGCCCCCTTTCGGCGGGCTTCCTCCAGCTGGCCCTGGAGGAGCTTGCGATCGGATTTGAACTGCGTGTCGGCGGCATGCGACTCCTGCTCCAGGCGGGCGACATCCGCGATCAGTCGCTGCCGCTCCGCCTGCCACTTATCCCGCGCGGTCTTGAGCGGTTCGATCTCGGCCTGGGCGGCCTTCAACTGAACCTGCAACTGCGAAGTGAGGTCCTGGAGCCGCGATTTCTCCTGGGTGAGCTCGGCCCGCGATTTCTGCCACTCCTGCTCCAGCTGGGCCTGCTTCGCGACGGCGCCGTCGCGATCCTTCAATAATGTCTCGCGATCCACGGCCCATTGGAGCTGGGCCGACTGGAGATTGTTGAGGTCGTCCTCCGCGGTCTTGAGATCGGCGCGCACCTTCTTCTGGTCCGCCTCGTACTTCTGGGCGAGCTGGATCCGCTCCTGCTCCAGTTGCCGCAGCTGCCCGCGCCGCTCCTCGTCACGGGTCTTGGCACGGGCGACGTCATCCTTGAGACGGGCGAGTTCCACCTGAGCGCGGTCGTGGCCTTGCTGCAGATCCAGATGGCTCTGCTTCAGGGCCTCGTGCTGGTCGAGCAGCGTCTGTCGCTCCATCGCACGCTCATCGTCGCGCGTCTTGGCCCGGGCGAGCTCATCCTTGAGGCGGCCCAGGTCTCCCTGGGTCCGATCGTGGCTCTGCTGCAGACTCAGGTGTCCTTTCTTCAGCGATTCGTGCTGCTCGAGCAGGGCTTGCCGGTCCATCGCCCATTGCAGCTGGGCATTCTGTAACTCGTCGAGCTCCTGCTGCTTAGCGTCGAGCTGGCGTTTGACCTGGCCCAGCTCCTTGGCGTTCTCGGCCAACTGCGCGCCCATGTCGTCCTGCAGGGTCTGCAGGTGCGCGATGAACTCCTGGTTCTGATGCAGGATGTCGGCGAACGATTTCGCCTTGGGTGCCTCCGGACTCATCAAGCAGCCTTCCGTCCCTGCTGCATGTAGCGCTCGACGGCAGAGCGCATAGCGTCGAGGTGCGCGCTCATAGCGCCTAACTGGTCGACGCGTTCCTGTTCCAGCTGCTTGAGCTCCTCCGCCCGATCGGACTCCCGTTCGACCGACTGGCGAAGCTCCCGCTCCAGGCGCGCAATCTCGGCCTGGGCCATCTCATAGGCATTTTTCGTCTCCAGGAGTTCCTTCTTGCGGGCCTCGTCTTCGTCGATCAGGCCCTGGAGATTCTTGAACAGCTCCTGGTTGAGCTGGAGGATCTCGGGGTACGACGTCGGCTTTCCTGACTGTTCTCTCATCACGCGGTCTTCTGCCGCCCCTGCTGCAGGTAGCGGGCAACCTCCCCGGGCAGGCTTTGCGGGTCGACCGGCTTGGGAATGTACCCGTCGCAACCGGCGCCGAGGATCTTCTCGCGATCTCCAGCCATGGCGTGCGCGGTGAGGGCCACCACGACGACGCCGGACAACCGGACATCGGAACGGATCTTGCGGGTAATCGCCAGGCCGTCCTCTCCCGGGAGCTGGATATCCATCAGGACGATGTCGGGCAGTTCGCGCGTCATCTCCGCCAGGCACTCGGCGCCGCTGCCGGCCTTGCGTACGGTGAATCCTTTCTTCTCCAGGAGGAACTGGGCCAACCGGAGGTTGACCGGGTTATCTTCGACGATCAATACCTTGCCGGCGGTCACGCCCTGTCCTCCTTCGCCTCTGAACGACGTCCAAGCCTTTGATGGCGAGCAATACGGCATCTGGCTCGGAGAGGCCAGAGGGTATAACGGCGCTCCATGCCGTCGCTGGCACCCTCGGTGAAACTTCGCCCAGGGCCAGCAAGGCAGGCTGGCCGGGGAGGCCTCGGAGCCCCACCACCCACTCGGGCTCAGGCGGCGCCAGCACCACCACGTCAGGGGCGGCCGCCCGGGCCTTTTCCAGGGCCTCTTGCAGCCCCGGTGCCCGGAACACCTCGAAGCCCTCCTCCACCAGGGTGGCGGCCAGCGTGGCCAACGCCCGCCGGTCGCGATGGACCAGGAGCACCCGGACCCGGTCGCGGCGGCGGTTGATCCCCTGGCCGATGCGGCGGAGCTCGTCCTGCATCGTCTTGGTCGCCCATGGCTTGGCGACGTACCCCGCAACGCCGAACTGGTCCATCAGCGCCTGGTTTCGGGTGACCGAGCAGACCAGCACCGGGACATCGGCGGTCGCGGCTCGGGCGCGTAATTCCTGCAGGACCTGCCAGCCGTCCTTCACTGGAAGCACTGTTTCCAATACGAGTAGGTCGGGCAAAATCTCCATCGCTTTGCGCACCGCCTGCTCGCCATCGGCGGCGTGCGCCACCCGAAACCCGACGCCCTGGATTTCCGCCGTCATCCGCTGGCTGCTCGCGGGGTCGTCCTCGATCACCAGCGCCAGCGGGAGCTCCATGCTCTCCAGCGTCGGCACCGCTTCCTCCACCGGTGACACGGCCGCCGGCCTGGGTTCCCGGGGGATCGTGAAGGTGAAAATCGAACCCTTCCCGAATTGGCTCTCCGCCCAGATCCGGCCGCCGTGCATTTCGACGAAGCGACGACAGAGCGCCAGCCCCAGGCCAGTGCCCTGGTAGCGGCGGGTATAGGAGCCATCGATCTGCTCGAATTCGCGGAAAAGCTTTGGCAGGTCTTCCGGCTTCATCCCGATCCCGGTGTCCTCGACCGATACCGTGAGCTGCTCGGCCGAGTCCTTCACCGACACCGTGATGGTTCCCGGCGCCGGGGTGAACTTCACCGCGTTCGACAGCAGGTTGTACAGCACCTGCTTGAACTTGCTGCGGTCGGCCTTGATGACGCCGGCGCCGGCCGCACCCACCGTCCGCAGCTGGAGGCCTTGCTGGCGGGCCATCGGATCGAGGATGGCGGTCACCTCCTGCAGCGCTTCCACCACCGGCATGTCCTCGGCGTGGAGCTCCATTTTGCCTGCCTCGATCTTCGCCAGGTCGAGGATGTCGTTGATCAGGCCGAGCAGGTGCTGTCCGCTGCTGTGGATGTTGCGCAGGAACTCGGTACGCTCGCCCGCGGTCAGGTTCATGGTCACGTCGAGCAGGATCTCGCTGAAGCCCATGATGGCGTTGAGGGGCGTACGCAGCTCGTGCGACATGTTGGCCAGGAACTCCGACTTGTAACGGCTCGACTGCTCGAGCTGGCGGTTGACCTGCAGGATCTCCTCGTCGGCGCGCCGCAGCGCCGCGTGCTGCCGCATCAAGTAGCGGTTCGAGTCCTTCAGCCGCGCCACCAGGCTCTGCCGCTCGGCTCGTAGCCGCTGCTTCTCCAGGTTGCGTTCTAGGAGCTCGCGCAGGCGATGCAAGTCGATCGGTTTGGCGATGTAGTCGTCGGCGCCGCCGCGCAATGCCTCGGCCGCCACCTGTTCCGAGCCGTAGGCCGTCATCATCACGACCACCGATTCGGGAAAATCCCGGAGCATCTGGGGCAGGAGGCTCAGGCCGCTCTCTTCCGGCATCTGGACGTCGAGGAAGATCAGCGACGGCCGGCGCCCGTCGAGCTGCCGGCGGGCCTGCGTGGCGTTGGGCGCTGTGACGACCTCGAAGCCCTGTCTGGAGACGGCCTTGGTGAGAAAGGCCCGGTTGTCCGGATCGTCGTCGATGGCGAGCAGGATGGGTCGCGTCTCCAGCTCCGGCTCCGCCCCCAGCAGCGAGCGCACCGCCTGGACAAGGTCTTGGTCCGTGCCCAACTCGCGGCCAGAGCCGGTGGATAGCGGACCCAGGTCGGTCAGGAACCGGTCCGCTCCCGCGGCAAGTGCACGCTTTCCTTCGTCAGCATCGACGTGTACTCCGGCCATGAGGAGTACCGGGATGTTCGTCGTCGCCGGGTTACTCTTCAAGATCTCGCAGACGCGAAGTCCATCAATGCGCCGCAGCAGCAAGTTGAGGATGATGGCGTCCGGCAATTCCTCGCGGGCCTGGTCCAGCGCCTCGAGCCCGTCTTGCGCGGTGAGCACGTCGAAGCCTTCGCCCTGAAGGCGGGCGACGAGCGCCCGCAGCCGTTCCGGATCGTCGTCGGCGACCAGGATCCGCCTGGCGCTGCTCGGCTCGCTCATCCGACCCTCCGCAGCGGTGCGCGCACCCGCGGCTCGCCGGGGGCGGCGGCCACCAGCGGAAGCCGCGGGATCAGGAAGCGGAAGGCGCTGCCCCTTCCCGGTGCGCTCTCCACCCAGATCTGCCCGCCCTGCAGCTCCACCAACCGCTTGGAGAGCGCCAGCCCGAGGCCGATGCCTTCGTAGCCGCGCGAGGTCGACCCGTCGACCTGGCGGAATTCCTCGAAGAGACGTGGTTGATCCTCTGGCTCGATCCCTATGCCCGAGTCGCGCACCTCCACGACCGTTCCGGTCGGGGTCTCGACCGCGCTGATGGTCACGCTGCCCTGATGCGGGGTGAATTTGATGGCGTTGTTCACGAGGTTGTGGACGATATGGCGCAGGCTCCGGGCATCGAACACCACCTGCATCGCCCGGTCCACCTGTGAGGTGACAGTCAGTTCTTTCTGGGTGGCGGCGGCCGCATTCTCCGAAAGCGCGGCGTCCACCGCCTCCGCCACCAGACACGGCGCTGGATGAAGCTCCAGCCGCCCAGCCTGGATGTGGGTGAGGTCGAGGATGTCGTTGATCAGTGTGAGCAGCTGGCGACCGCTGCTGTGAATCGTCTCGGCGAATTCGGCACGCTCCGCCTCTGACAGCTCGGGAGTCGTCCGGATGATTTCCGAGAAGCCGATAATCGCGTTGAGCGGCGTGCGCAGCTCGTGCGACATGTTGGTGAGGAACTCCGACTTCATCCGGTCGGCTTCTTGCAACTCGAGGTTGGCGCGCTGCAACATCTCGATGGTCTGCCGCTCGCGCTGGAAACGGCGAGCGTTGTCGAGCGCAACCGCCGCCTGGTTGGCGAGGATCTGGAGAACCTGCATCAGGGTGGGGTCAAAGGGGCGCACCTCGTGGAAGTAGACCGACACGGTACCGACAAACTCACGCTCGAGGAACATCGGCAGCCCCAGGGCGGCCCGCCAGCCGTACTGCTGCGCCAGCGGATCCAGCGGGAATCGACCGTCGAGCTGAATGTCCTCGGAGAAGACCGGCCGCTGCTCGATCACGACCTGGGTGACGAGGCCGGGCGCGACGCGGGTCAGCTTGTCTTCCTGGAAAGGTGGCTGCACGCCGTCCCTGACTTCGACGGCCTGTTCGGCGGGATTGCCGGACTGGGTCAGGGAGATCAGGCAGGACGCCGCGCCGGAAACGGCGATCAGCGCCTGGGCGACGCCCTGGAGCAGGGCCGTTGGGCCTACGGTGGTCGCGGTCAGCGCTTGTGATACCTGGCGCAGCATCTCCATCGAGGCGTCGAGCCGCAGCGCCTGCTGGCGCGTCTGCTCGAATAGGAAGGTGTTCTCCAACGAAACCGCGACTTCCGCCCCCAGCGAGGCCGCCAGCTTGACGTCGTAGTTACCACTGAACTCGCCATTGCGCTTGTTGGCGAGCATCAGCACGCCGAGCGGGCGGCCGCCCGCGCCGAGTGGGACCAGCAGGAGGTCCCGGTACCCAAATGTTTGGGGTAGCAGCTGACCCGCCTCGATATCGTGCAAACAGTCGGCGATGATGGTGGGCTGCTGGGTGACAAAGACTCGACCGATCAGAGTCGAGGAATTGGCACCGAACCGAAGCTGGTTGAGACGCATCTGGTTGAAGAGCCGGCTCTCCCGCATACCGGAGGGGGCTGCCGGCGCGATCAAGGCGTCGAGCCCGTCCTGGTAGAGGAAGAAGCCGCACATCTCGACGTCGAGTAGCTCGGCAAGCTTGCTCGTCAAGGTGCCGAGGTCCTCACCGAGCTTGGTCAGGTTCGAGACCGCGGTGGCGACCTCGAAGAAGTGGCTCAGCTCCTGGAGGTTCTGGTCAGCGCGGCGAGAGAGTTCGAGGTTCTGTTGGACCAGTTTGAAGTACTTGAAGGACCAGAAGCCCGTCAGCACCATGACCGGCAGGAAAAGCACCGCCAGGAAGTACGTGACGGGCGAGGGCGCCCACCAGCGCGCTACGTAGATGAGGAAGAGCTCCGTCAGGGCGCCAAGGACCACCCAGAGCCGCCAATTGAATTGGACCCGGGAGGTGGTTGCTGGATGCCGCCGCGTGGTTGAGCCCTCTTTCGTCACAGTGCGCGCATTGATTTGACGAGGATCGAGGGCATTGCTTCGCACTACGGCCCCGCCTGCCAGCGTTGCGGCGAGCCGCTTTACAAAGGTTTACTGGACCGTCGCTCCGCCAGAACGACGGGGATGTCGTCGCCCCTTTGCTACTCTCTACACGTGCAGCGAGAGACGGCGTTCAACGTTTCGGCGATCAAGGACACCGTCCTGCGGTCGATCAAGCTCAACCAGCAGGCCTACAACAGCCGCGACGCCGACGTACTTCGCGAAGTCTACCTGGAGCCCATGCTTTCCCAGGTGGCGCACGACCTTTCCGGAGATTTCGAATCGTTCCCGGCGGCCCGTCTTGACATCACCTGCGAGGTCTTGGACGTCTCCTACACTGCCTACCTGCAGATCGGCAAGGTGGAGCTGTCGGCTTATGGCCTGGAGGCCAGCCCGCAGAACGTGAACGTAACGACCAAAGAAGAGTGGATCTACCGCCTGGTTCCCGATGCCGAAAAGGGCGTCGGCCTGGGGCGCCGCACCACCCACCGCTTCCTCGGCTACTA
>JALYYE010000116.1 GCA_030946735.1 Candidatus Dormiibacterota bacterium | reverse complement strand
AAGACCGACAAGCGGCTTGGCTACACGAGCAACCCGCTGCTGGTGTCGGTGCGTTCCGGCGCGAAGTTCTCCATGCCCGGGATGATGGACACCGTGCTCAACCTCGGGCTCAACCCGGAGACGCTCGAGGGACTGGCGAAGCTCACCAATGACCGGCGCTTCGCCCTTGACTCGTACCGCCGCTTCATCCAGATGTTCGCCAAAATCGTCCTCGGCATCGACGCCGAAAAGTTCGAGAAGCGCCTGGAGCTCGCCAAAGAGAAAGCCAAGGTCAAGACCGATCCCGAGCTGAAGCCGGCGCAACTGGAACGGCTGGTCAAGGACTTTAAGGAGGTCGTCTTGAAGGAGAGCGGGAAGCCGTTCCCGGACGATCCCACAGAACAGCTCCATGCCGCGATCGAGGCGGTCTTCTCCTCCTGGAACAACAAGCGGGCGACCGACTATCGCAACTTCAACAAGATCCCGCACGACCTCGGCACGGCGGTCAACGTGCAGACCATGGTCTTCGGCAACATGGGCAACGACTCGGGCACCGGCGTCGCCTTCACGCGCGACCCCAACACCGGCGAGAAAGTCCTCTACGGTGACTATCTGCCGAACGCGCAAGGCGAGGACGTCGTGGCTGGCATCCGGACGCCGCAGCCGATCTCCTCACTCAAGAAGCTAATGCCGGACGTCTACCGCGAGTTCGACACCAACGCGGAACGGCTGGAGAAGCATTACCGCGACGTCCAGGACCTCGAGTTCACCATCGAGAAGCGAAAGCTCTGGATGTTGCAAACGCGCTCCGCCAAGCGGACCGCGCAGGCAGCCGTGAAGATCGCCGTCGACATGGTGGCCGAAGCCCTGATTACCGAGGACGAAGCGGTCCAGCGGGTCGAGCCCACCCAGGTCGACCAGCTGCTGCACCCGCGGATCGACCCCAAGGCCAAGCCCAAAGTGATCGCCAAGGGCATCGATGCCTCACCGGGCGCCGCCAGCGGCAAGGCGGTTTTCGACGCCGACCGCGCCGAGGAGAAGGCGAAGAAGGGCGAGGCCGTGATCCTTGTCCGCATCGAGACCAACCCCGATGACGTACACGGCATGATCGCCGCCAAAGGTGTGCTGACCGCGCGCGGTGGCAAGACGAGCCACGCCGCCGTAGTCGCGCGCGGCATGGGCAAGCCCTGCGTGGCCGGCGCCGAGAGCTTGAAGATCGACCTCGAGAAGCGCGTCTTCGCGGTCGGCGGTGTGACAGTCAAAGAGGGCGACCTGCTCACCATCAACGGCTCGACCGGCGAAGTCATTCTCGGATCGGTGCCGATGATCGAGCCCGCCATCAATAAGGATCTCAATCAACTGCTGACCTGGGCCGACGCGCGCCGGCGCCTCGGTGTCTGGGCGAATGCCGACTACCCCCGCGATGCCAAGGTCGCCCGCAACTACGGCGCCCAGGGCATCGGTCTCTGCCGTACCGAGCACATGTTCATGGAGCAGGAGCGGCTGCCCATCGTCCAGAAGATGATCCTGGCCGCGGACGAGAAGGAGCGGCGTCAATGGCTCGCCAAGCTGCTGCCCTTCCAGCGCTCGGACTTCGTGGGCATCCTCAAGGAGATGCACGGCCTGCCGGTTATCATCCGGCTGATCGACCCGCCGTTGCACGAGTTCCTGCCGAACTACGACGAGCAGCTGGTCAAGGTTACGACCATGCGCTTGAAGAAGGCGCCCAAGAAGAAGCTCGAGGCCGAGGAGGCGCTGCTCAAGACCATCGAGGGGATGCGCGAGCAGAACCCGATGCTCGGCTTGCGCGGCATCCGCCTGGGTTTGCTCTACCCGGAGATCGTCGAGATGCAGGTGCGCGCCATCCTGGAAGCCGCCATCTCGCTCAAGAAGAAGAACGTCGACGTCAAGCCCGAGATCATGATCCCGCTGGTCAGCCACATCAACGAGCTGCAGCGCACGCACGAGACCTTGCAGCGGGTGGTCAAGCAGGTCTTCGCCGAACTCAAGACCGAGATCCCCTACAAGTTCGGCACCATGATCGAGATCCCGCGCGCCGCACTGACGGCGGGCGAGATCGCGAAGGTCGCGGAATTCTTCTCCTTCGGCACCAACGACCTGACCCAAACGACCTTCGGCTTCTCCCGCGACGATGCCGAGGGCAAGTTCCTGCTGAAGTACGTCGAGGAGAAGATCCTGCCGGTCAATCCCTTCGAGTCACTGGACACCGTGGGCGTCGGCCGCCTGATGAAGATGGCGGTCGAGGAAGGCCGCAAGTCCCGACCCAACATGGAGATCGGCATCTGCGGCGAGCATGGGGGAGACCCGGCATCGATCAAGTTCTGCCA
>JALYYE010000114.1 GCA_030946735.1 Candidatus Dormiibacterota bacterium | reverse complement strand
CAGAAGCAAGATGGCGTGCTGAGCGTGCTCGTCGATCACGTCGAGGCCGCGCCATCACTCCCAGATGAAGATGTCTTCCCATCCTCCCGCAACTACCGGTGATGCGTCAGAATCGGGGCTGTGACGGCAGTTGAGTTCCCATTGGTCCCGATTGTCCTCGTCCTCGCAGTGATAGGTGCGGTCGTTCTCGTGCTGCTGCTTCGCCGCGGCTGACGTCAGGCGATGCGGCGACGGAGGGTCGTCGCACCGGCTAGGATCACCAGGACGCAGAAGCCGAGCACGACGGCGAAATCGAGCTGGAGTGATGACCAGCTCAGGTCGGCGCCCTTGATCATGATGTTTCTCAGCCCTTCGACCGCGTAAGTCAGTGGCAGGATATGCGACAGGGCCTGGAGCGGCCCGGGCTCGGTGCTGACCGGGAAGATGATGCCGGCGAGCAACATCTGCGGGACGATCACGAGTGGGATGAACTGCACTGCCTGGAATTCGGTCCGGGCGAACATGCTGAGGAAGATGCCGAGGTTGACGGCAGCAATCGCCATCAACGCCTCCAGCACAAAGATCAACGCCACGTTGCCCACGTTGTGGACGTGCAGCACGGCGAGGCTGAAGGCGAGCACCTCAGCCGACTGCACCAGCGCCAGCACAGTGAAACCCAGCATGTAGCCGAGCACGATCTCGGCACGCCGCAGTGGACTCGCCATCAATCGCTCGAGCGTTCCTTGACCGCGCTCACGGAGGAACGCCACGGCGGTGATGACGAAGACCAGGAAGAAGACGACGAGACCGATGAAGGCGGCACCGAAGTAGTCGAGTGTGTCGAAGCTCGGCCCACCGTAGACGAAGGTGATCCGCGGTGCGAACTGAATGCCGCCGGCCTGGCCGGCGAGCGCGACGAACGACTGACTGACCGCCTGCAGGATGCTCTGCGAGAGACCGGGCTGGCTTCCCTCGAGATGGACCTGGGGTGCGATCAGGCGCGACTGCTGCGCTTTCACGGAGAAGTCGGATGGGAGCAAGACGTAGCCGGCAATGTCGCCGGTCCGAAGCCTGGCTTGCGCGTCTGCCTCCGACATGGGCGAGGCCGACACGGCTTTCGAACGGTCCAATGCCGAGGCGACGACGCTGCCGAGGCCGCCGCCGTCCAGGTTGACGACGCCCATCTTCGGGACGTCGCCACCACCGCGAAGCAAGTAACCGAGGAGAGCCAGGATGATCAGTGGTGCGCCGAAGAGAAGGCCCAGGGTGCGGTGGTCTCGCCGGAATTGCTGCAGGATTCGCTTTGTGATGGCTCCCACACGGCGGCCGCTCATGCTTCGGCAACCTCGGACAACTTGAGGAAGGCATCCTCCAAGCGCTCGACGCCGGCCTTCGCCTTGATTTCGGCGACGGTCCCTTCGGCCAGCAGTTTGCCGAAGCGGATCAAGCCCAGGCGGTCGCATCGCTCGGCCTCGTCCATGACGTGGCTCGAGACCAGGATGGAGATGCCGCTGGCCGCCATCTTGCGAAAGCCATCCCAGAGCTGAACGCGCAACTGCGGGTCGACGCCGACGGTCGGCTCATCGAGGAGGAGCAGGTCTGGTTTGTGGACCAGCGCGCAGGCGAGCGAGCAGCGCGTCCGCATCCCCCCGCTCAGGGTGCTCACCACCGATTTCCGGCGATCCCAGAGGTCGACAAACTCGAGCGCCTCGCGGACACCATCGACGCGCCCGTTGATGGCGCCAAAGAAATGAACGTTCTCCTCGGCCGAGAGATCCGGATAGAGGGCGGCCTGTTGCGTCATGTAGCCAACGCGCCCGAGCACCTCGAGCTGCGGCATCCGGTGACCGAGCACGGTTACCGTGCCCTTCTCGGGAGCCACCAGGCCGACGAGGCTGCGAATCAGCGTTGTCTTACCCGCGCCGTTAGGCCCGAGCAGACCATAGACCTCGCCGCGCCGGACGCGCAAGCTGACACCGTCGAGCGCAGCCTGCTTGCCGAAGCGCTTGACGACACCGTCCACGTCAACGGCAACTCTTTCAGCTGCCACGAATGGGGACCTCCGGGCGCATTCCGCGTAACCAGACCTGGGCGAACTGCAGGACGACCTCTTCACCGGCTGGAACGTCGACACTTGCCTGGCTCATGACGGGCGATGCGAGCATGTGAAACATCACGCCGCCAACCAGGCTCTGCACGGC
>JALYYE010000104.1 GCA_030946735.1 Candidatus Dormiibacterota bacterium | reverse complement strand
GCTTGATCGCGTCGATAAAGGCGAACTCGATCCCGGGCGGGAGTCGGGGCAGGACGCGCAGTGCCGGCTCGTTGATCACCCGGACACGGTCGGTCACACCGGCGCGCAGCCAGTAGCGGCGCGCCCGATCGGTCCGCGCTCGGTCCGGATCGATCGTGTCGATGCGACCGCCCAGCGGTAGGGCGCTCGCCATCCACAGCGTCGAGAACCCGATCGCCGTGCCGATCTCGACCACGCGCTTGGGCGCGAGCGCGGTCACCAGCACCCGCAGCAGACGACCCGCCGCCGGGTTGACGATGGGCACACCCTCGCTCCGACCGGTCTTGAGCATTTCGTCGAGCACGGGGCCAAGCGGCGGATGAACGCCCTCCAGGTAATTGACATCTCGCTCAGTGGTGAGCATGCGCCACCTGAGGCGAAGGAAAGTGATTCAGTGGGCCGTGCCCGTGCCCGAGGCCAGGTGCCGTTGCCAGCGCGCGCGAGAGATAGTCGCGAGCCTGCGCGACGGCATCCGCAAGACCGCGGCCCGCGGCCAGCCCCGCCGTAATCGCGGCCGAGAACGTGCAGCCCGTGCCGTGGGTGCTGGTGGTCACGATTCGTGCCGCGCGATACTCATAAACGCCCTGCCGGTCGACCAGCAGGTCAACGACCGGGTCGTCCTCGGAATGGCCGCCTTTGATGACCACAGCCTTTGCTCCGAGCTCCATGATGATGCGGGCCGCCACCAGACGGTCGTCCGGAGTGCGGATCGATCGCCCGGCCAGCACCTCGGCTTCCGGAATGTTCGGCGTGACGACGTGCGCCAGCGGCAGTAATCTGCGACGCAGGGCATCGACGGCGTCGTCCCGGAGCAGGCGGTCGCCGCTCTTGGCAATCATCACCGGGTCGACCACCAGCGGGCCGAGCCGGTGGCGCTCGATACCGGCGGCGACGGTCTCGATGATGGCCGCGCTCGACAGCATGCCGGTCTTGAGGGCCGCGATCGCGAAATCTTCAGCGACGGCATCGAGCTGCGCCATGATCACATCGGCACTGACGTCCTGGACGGCCCGGACTCCCACGGTGTTCTGCGCGGTGATGGCCGTGATGACCGTCACCCCATAGACGCCAAATGCCGCGAACGTCTTCAGGTCGGCCTGGATGCCCGCGCCGGCCCCGGAGTCTGAGCCGGCGATCGACAGCGCGACCGGCAACGTCATGCGATGACCTTCCGAAGCCCAATATATGACCCCGCCGCCACCAGGACACTAGCAACGCCCGAAAGGTCCGCGCCATGGAGCGCGTCGATCAAGAATTGGTTCGGAAAGTGGGCGCTAGGGAAGGCATTCGAGAATAAGATGTGGTAGTTGACGAAGACCAGGCTCACGGCCGTGCCAATAACCCAGGCCAGCACCGCGGGCCGCGCTTTCCCCTGGCCGAAGACGAAGAAGCTGAGTAAAACGACGGCCGCCCAGGCCGGTGCCCACAGATAGGTGAGGATCAGAAAATCCTGGTAGAACAAATGAAAATCCCAGATGACGACGGCCACGGTCGCGATCGCCGCACCCAGGATGCCGGCGGCGAGCGCTGTCTGCCAGCGCTTCAGGCGAATGCCGAGGGTCTGCGTCACGAGCCCCGCCGTGTAGACGTCGAGATAGTTCGCCCAGATCTCGCCCAGGATGACGAAGGCGAAGAAGGGCACCGCCACGGCGGCCGGTGCATGATTGGTGATGACCGAAAGGACTCCGGAGTCGCTCGCCAGCTTGGGATCGATCGTCGGTAAGAGCAAGCCAAACAGTCCCAACAGCAACATCGGAAGCGTGACGCCGACGATCGGCCACCAGGTGACCGCACGCACCGAGCTGCGCGCCGGAAGGTAGCGGGAGTAATCGCTCGCGAACGGATACCAGGAGGCGACAAGCGCGAAGCAGCTCATCACACCAAGCACGAAGGCTCCGGGGTAATCCGCCCCCGTGGCGGTCGCGCCGGCGGTCCAGTGCACCTGGCCGGCGAGAAGGCCGAACAACAGTAGTGAGAACACCGCGAACGCCACCGCGCCGAAGGTCTCGAAGACCTTGATGGTTCGATGACCATAGACCGCCACGACGACGCTCACGGCAGCGATCACGAGCACCCAGGGGAACAAGAAGGTGCCGGCGACGTCGGGACGTACGCCGGCGACCTGCAGCAGCTGGACCCCCGCGAGCGCGGCGATCACGGTGTCGACCGCGAACCATCCGACGCCGAGGAACAGCGTGAGTAGCGCGCCGGGATAAGCGCCGCGATTGCCGAAGATGCGCCTCGTGAACACGATCTGTGGCTGGCCACTTTTGGGTCCGGTGTTGCTGAGAAGGCCCAGGATAACGGCGCCGGCCAGCGTGCCGATCAGCACCGCCAGGAGGCCGTCCCAAACGCCAAGGCCGTAATACGTCGTCAGCAGGCTCGCCGTCAGCAGGCTGGCGTAGTTGACGAAGGCGCCCGCCCAGAGAAAGCCGAGTTCTCTCGGATGGCCGTGGCGCTCCGCATCCGGAATGGCGTCGATGCCGTGCGTCTCAACCTTAAATAAGGCATCAGACGGGACCTCGTCGAGGTCGACCTGTGCGGTCATATGTATCCCTCCGCTGGCATTACCCAGATCAGGTTCGAAGGGTTGGTGGAGCGATCCACCTCTCAGCGTTCCAAACGCACCCCGTTACTCGAGTATAGCTACCAGTAGCGCTCTTCTTTCCAGGGATCGGCGGCGTTGTTGTAGCCGTTGCGCTCCCAGAAACCGAGCCGGTCGTGCTCGACCCACTCGAGCCCCTCGAGCCACTTTGCGCTCTTCCACGCGTAGCGCCTGGGAACAACCAGCCGCAGCGGCCCGCCGTGATCCGGGCTGAGTTCTTCGCCGTCATGGCGATAGGCAATCAAGACATCGTCGTCGGCCAGGACCTCGACGGGAAGGCTGGTCGTGTAGTCGGCGTCGCAGTGCGCGATCACGTGCGTCGCCGTGCTGCGCGGCCTGACCAGCGCGATCACCTCCTTGAAAGCGACGCCCTCCCAGTTGTTATCGAGGCGGCTCCAGGTGGTCACACAATGCATATCGGCCGTAATCAACGTCGACGGCAATTTCCGGACTTCGTCCCAGGTCAGTGTCGCCGGGGCGTCGACCTCACCGTAGAGGCGTAGGCTCCAGCGGGCCATGTCGTAGCGCGGCGGGCTGCCGTAGGAGAGCACGGGCCACTTCAGGGTCAGCACCTGCCCGGGCGGCAGCCGATGAGGATCCTTTAGCACGCGAGGGTCCTGCTCCCGGTCGCGGCGAAACAGCAATTTAGCCCCGGCCTTCTTGTCCCGGGGGGTGCTTGAGTTCTTTGCGGAACTGGTCGAAAGCGTCGACGACGACATCGCTCACGCCATAGACGCTGAGCACGCGCTCGACCGCACCCTGGAGGTCCCCTTGCGGAACCAGGTCCGTCTGCACCTCGTACCAGGGCACGACTCCACCATCTGCCGTGGTCCACTGGCCGTCCTTGAAGCTCACTGGGACAAACCCTTGGGGCTTCTCCCGTGCCGAGTCCATCACTTACCTAATCTATATCGGCGCGCATGCCTCTGCTCGATTCCGTTCCCGTCACCAGCTGCCACGAGTGCGTGGCGATGCTGACGTTGCCGCTAGCGCTCTTTCTGCTGCTGGCGGAGACCGCCGTCGGCGGCTTTGCCACGGTCGCCTACCTTCGAGTGACGGGTGGCCTGACCCATGGCTTTCTCAAGTTCATCGCCGTCACCTACGCCATCCTCGGCACCATCGCCTTCCTGGTCGTCCTGGCCGGCCCGCCTGGGGCGTATCATCGGCTGCTCTCGATCAATCAGTCCGCCGCCAGCGCGCTGATCTTCTTGCAGGGCTTGCTGGTCGCCGCGCTGGTAATCCACGCCGTGGTCATTTGGCGCCGAGATGGCTCCCGCCTCAGCTGGGTCCTTACGCTCTGCGCATCGCTCCTGCTGCTGGCGGGGATCGCTGCCGCCCTCTGGCCCCTGGCGGGGTCCATCCTCAACGGCGCCGCGATCGCGCTCGTTGTGGCCCTATCCGCCGCCGTACTCGGCGCGGCAACCACGGGGATGCTCCTTGGGCACTGGTATCTGGTCACGCCGGCGCTGACCAACCGCCCGTTACTTCGCGCCATCGTCGTTCTCCTGGTGAGCCTCGTCCTGCAGGCGGTCGTCTTCCCGCTGACGCTTCGCGGCCTCGCCCATGGCTCCGGGTCGTTGACCCATCCGCTGACGCTGAGCCCGGTGCTCACGATCCTCTGGGCGCTCGGCGCCGTACTGCTGCCGCTCGTCGCCGCGGGGTTGGCCTTCCCGACCTGCCGGCTACGGTCATTCATGTCCACCACCGGCCTGCTCTACCTGGCGATGATCGCCATCCTGCCCGGCCAGCTCCTCGGCCAGCTTCTCTTCTTCGTCGCCGCTTCCGCCTGATAGCGCCGCTGACGCTTACCGGATAGCCCGGGCGGCCGATTTCTCGGGCGCCCATCGGCTTGGTCCGGGCCCCGGTCGCGGCATAGAATCCGCCAAACCCGACCACAAGGGGGATTGCGAATGCCACGCTCCGTAACCAGAGCCGTCCTGATCGTCGGCGGGCCGCTCGTCACACTTGCCGCCATCGGTATCCTCGGTAGCCAGCCGCCGCATCCGGTGGTGCCCAGCCCGCTGATCGTGAAGCACACGGCGACCCTGGGATCACTGCAGGCCGGCGTCAACAGCCTCCGGCAGATGGCGTTGCGCGCGACTCCCCCACCGACCCCGGCCCCAACGGCGCCGCCCGCCCCGGCACCAGCTCCCGTCGCAGCCCAGCCGGCCCCGGTTCACCCTGCTCCGCCACCTCCGCCACCCCCTCCCCCACCGGTTTCCAGCGTGGGCGGTGCGGCGGGCACCCAGTTCAGCCTCATCAACCAGGACCGTGCCGCCAATGGGGTGGCTCCCCTTGCCTACAGCGCCGCCCTGGGGCGCGTTGCGCAGTACCGGGCACAGGACATGCTGAGTCGCAACTATTTCTCGCATTACGATCCGTCGACCGGGCAGCTCGCCTTCGTCGGCCTGCTGCGCCTGTGGGGCATCCCGTACAGCACCGCCGGCGAGAACATCGCCTGGTCCACCAACCCCTCGATGGGGGCGATCAACACCATGTTCATGAACTCGCCCGAGCACCGGGCGAACATCCTCAAGGCCCCCTACCACCGGGTTGGGCTGGGCGTCGCCAGCAACGGCGCAAAAATCATGGTCGTCGAGGTCTTTTCCAACTGAGAAGAGCCCGGAAGACCCATCCGGGAGGCAGCCGTAAGCTCGGGAATTTTCAGGGTCAAATCTGAGTTACTCTTGATGCAGTTCGTCCAAGAAAGGGAGAGTCATGAGTAAAGCAGTTCACGTTACGACCAGTACATTCGAGGACCAGGTTATCCTCTCGGAGCAGCCTGTGATCGTGGACTTTTACGCCGACTGGTGTGGCCCGTGCAAGATGCTGTCCCCGGTTCTTGAGCAGCTCGCGATCGAGCACACCGACGTCAAGATCGCCAAGGTGAACGTGGACGAGGAGCCGGCTCTGGCTGAGCGGTACCGGGTGCGTGGGATCCCCCATGTCGTCATGTTCCGCAACGGCAAGGTCGCCGAGCAGGTCCTCGGTTACAAGCCCAAGGCCGCGCTCGAGGCCAGCCTCGGTCTCAACGGCAGCACCCCCAAGCCGGTAGGCCCCAGCCCCGCCTGACAGTCAGCGCGCGGTTCGCGCCGCGGCGCACTCGTCGCAGGGACAGAGGGCGCGTAAGAACGTAAGCCCGTAGATCCCGGTATTGTGGCCGTCCTTCCAGAAAGGGCGCACGCCGAAGAGTCCGACGGGCTCCATCTGGTCCAGGTCGACCTGGTCGTCCTGAAGCTCCCTGGTGGTGGCAAGCTTCCCGGGGAGGCCCATTTCACCCGCGCACTCCGCGCACGGGCAGTTCCAGCGAAGCAGCTCGAAGTCATAGGCAGACTGATGGCCATCTGCCCACTGAATCGTCAGCAGCCGTCGGGCACGGTCGGCCAGAATGTCGAGCGGCCGCTCTCGATCGGCGGCCTCGCCCGTCTCGAGACCCGCGTTAGGCTGCTTCGTCGTCGCCCGGCGCGAGGGTCAAATCGAGATCCTGCCAGTTCGGCACGCGGCGCAGCTCGGCGAGCTGCAGCATGACGCGACCCTGCGCCTCGAAGACGGCGTCGTGGACCGCATTGAGGTCTTCGGGATTGATCCGCTGGACACGGTCGGCCAACTCCGCGTCGTGGCGCGCGGCGTACGCGACCACGAGATCCCGGATGTCCTCCGGCAGCACGCGCTCGCCCGCCAGCCGGAGTTCCTCCAGCCGATCAAGCAAGGTGTCCAAGGCCGCGATCCGCCAGTAGGCGAGGCGCACGGGTGCGTGCGTCAGTACGTCCTCGGCGGCGGCCGCAGACATGGCGCGCATCGCCGACTCATATTGAGTCGCCGCCCGGGTCGACATTGCCATTTCCTGAATCACTGTTAACTCCTGTGAACGCCCGTGTTGGGCCCGTCACTCCTACCCGTTCCTGGAACCCAATAAACACAGCGAGGGCGGAAATTCCGCCCTCCAGTTGCCGGATTCCTGACTACAACAGTATAAGTTCCCGCCAAAAGCGCGTCAATCAGGTCTTCGCCCGAGTCGGGCTCTCGGTCTAGTCGGATTTGGACTCTCGGGAGAAACCAGGTGTCTGTCCGCGGCGTTTCTCCCGCCGCAGGTACATGCGATCCGGGCCGCCACCAGGCCCGGGCGGGAGGATGGTAAAGAGCTCGAAACCGTCTTCGGACAGCTGGTTGGCTTCCTCGACAGTGTTGACGACCTTGTATTCGAACGACATCTCAGCGCCTAAGCATAGGGCAAGCTCACGGAAGCTCGCCAAGAATGCGAAGCCCCCTCGCCGAGCCGACGATCGCGGCCCGCGCCATCCCAAAGAACAGCCCATGCTCGATCACACCGGGAATCGCGTGGATGGCCACCCCCAGAGCGGCGTCGACAGCCCCAAACGTGGTGTCGAGCACGAGGTTGCCATTGTCGGTCTTGAAGGGCCCGCCAGGCGTCGTCCGGAGCTCGGGCCTTCCGCCGAGGGACTCGATCGAGCGGCTGGTCGCCTCCCAGAGGAACGGCAGGACTTCGACGGGCACCGGTCCACGCCCCAGGCGGCCAACCAGCTTGGTCTCGTCCGCGATCAGGACGAAACGGCGGCTGGCGTGGGCGACGATCTTCTCGCGCAGCAGCGCCCCGCCGCGTCCCTTGACGCAGTTGACGGCCGGGTCGATCTCGTCGGCCCCGTCTACAGCGAGGTCCAGCGATCCGTCGACGCGCTCGGTGATCGGGATGCCACCGGCCGTGGCCTGGGCGCGGCTCTCCAGCGACGTGACGACGGCCTGCACCCTGAGGCCGTTTCGCACCTTGCGGGCCAGCCCCTCGATGAAGTAGCGGGCAGTGCTCCCCGTTCCCAGCCCAACGATCATCCCGGGTTTGACAAGCTCGAGTGCGCGTTCCGCGGCGGCTTGCTTCTGAGCCTCGACTTCGGCTGGAGCGGTTGTCATTTACTTGATAGAAGCGCTGTCAGGTAGAATCGATGAGATGGTGAAGCTCATGGATACCGTCCCCGGGCGCGTCATCCGCAAATTTCTCGAGGACGAGGCGCCAAACTGGGCGGCTCTGATCGCCTGGAATGCCCTCTTTGCCATGTTCCCGATCGCGATTTTTGCCGCCTCACTGCTCGGCTTTGCCCTGCGGCTCTTCGGTGCGGCGAACGACGCCGTCTACAAGACGATTTTCAGTTCCATCCCCGGCGACCCCCAGCAGCAGACCGAACTGCTCAAGGCCGTCACCGGCGTCAAGAGTCAGAGCGGCATCCTCTTCATCATCGGCCTGGTCGGTCTGCTGGTGGGCGGCTCGGCGCTGTTCGGCGTCATGGAGCAGGCGTTTGCCGTGATCTATCACACCAAGCCCCGCGATTTCGTCCGGCAGAAGCTGATCGCCTTCGGCATGGTTTTCTTGTTCACCATCCTCGTGGGTATTGCCGTGGCCACCTCTTCTCTCCTGCCCGCCCTCAAGCAGATCCCCGACATCCCACCAATCCTGTACTCGGGCGCGGCGGCTTTTATCCTACAGGCGATCGTTGGCACAGTCGCCGGCTTCCTGCTTTTCGGCAGCATGTACTACGTCATCCCCAATCGCAAGCAGCAGTTCCGCAAAGTCTTTCCCGGCACCCTGGCGGCCGGCATCATGTTCGAGGTCATCACCCTGCTGTTCCCGCTTTATCTTGAGCTGAACCGGGGCCTCAACCAGTACGGCAAGACCTTCGGTCTTCTCTTCGTGCTGATGACATTCTTTTTCCTGCTGGGCCTGATCACGATGATCGGCGTCGAGGTTAACAGCGTGATCTACCCGGTACCCATCGAACGACCGGGTAAAGAGGGCCACGCCGTCGCCGCTCCGGAGTCTGGACCGGAGGCGGAACTGGCGCCGGTTGGCGGCCGCCGCGATCGCAACGGACAGATGTCCAATGGCGCCGCCCACGCCGGCCGGCGCGGCATCCCCGCACGCGCGGCATTGGGAATGGCCGTTGTCGCCTCTGTCATTGGGGTCCTGCTCGGTCGCCGAAGTGCCAACTCCGACTGAAGGGCCGGTAAACTTATCGCGTGGCGGTTGAGGCACTCACTCCGCGGCCGGCATCGGCCAAGGAGGCTTCACCGGGCCGAGCCTGGTGGATCGAGCCGGCCCTTACGGTCGTTTGCTACAGCGCTTTCGTCATCTATGCGTCCTGGTCGGTGTTTTCCGGCACGCTGGTTTCATACGATCCGTATGTCTCGCCATTCTTTTCGACCTGGTTCGGCTTTGGCCTGATCAAGGTCCCCATCATCGGAATCTTGATTCCGTTCCTGGCGATGATTCCGCTGGGCCTCCGAGGCACCTGTTACTACTACCGCAAGTCGTACTTCCGGTCGTTTTTCTGGGACCCACCCGCCTGCGCCATCCAGGAATTGAAGCGCGGCCGCTACCACGGTGAGACCCGATTTCCCTGGGTGCTGAACAACTATCACCGGTACTTCTTGCTGCTGAGCCTCATCGTGCTCTTCTTCCTTTGGGTCGACGTCGTGCGCGCGTTCGTGCTCCAGGGCCACTTTTTCGTTGGCCTGGGCTCGATCGTGATGCTGGTCAACGTGACTCTCCTGAGCTGGTACAGCCTTACCTGCCATTCGTTCCGGTACATGATGGGCGGCCGCCTCGATCGCTTCTCGCGGATCCCGGCGGGAGGGTTGTGGCACCGCCTCGTGATGCTGCTGAACCGCGCCAACCCCCAGCACGGGGCCTGGGCCTGGTACAGCATGTTCTCGGTCGCGCTGACGGACGTCTACATCCGGCTCTTGATGGCAGGCGTGAT
>JALYYE010000096.1 GCA_030946735.1 Candidatus Dormiibacterota bacterium | reverse complement strand
GGGCCCAGTTGAAGTCGCCGATCGAAGCGCGGGCCCTGTCGCCGCGAGCCACATGCAGCAAGCGCCCGAGGCCGGCATCGTCGAACCCATCGTCCGTGTCGACGACCAGCCGGTCGGACAGCAGGCACAGGTCGTTGAAAAGGGGATTGTCGAAATCGGGACGACCCGGCCACCAGAGGATCACCGGAAGGTCGGGGATCAGGAGCGGCGCCGCGAGACTCGCCAGGTGCCGGGCGACCTCGCCATGAGCGTGCAGAAGAACGCGTTCGGTGCTGACCCGGTGCCCGCTCTCTGTCCGCTCCTGTGCCGAGATTTCCGCCTCCAGCTTGTCGCTCCGGCGATCATGCTGGGCGAGGAGGATGAGGGTTCGCGACGGGTTCGTGATGGAGAGCCCATCCAGCACACGTGAAACGGACCCCAGATTTGCCTCGTCGCTAACGACGGTGATCAAGTTGAGAACACTGGCGCGGGCCTCGTTGGCGGCATGTTGGGCGGCTTCACCGCCTTCACCATCCTGGTGGAGGCCCCATCGCACTTGCTCCAGTTCTTCGAGGATGGCGCGGACGTCGACGAATGTCCGAGTCGTCAGCTCGGTGTGAACGTGGCTCATGGGCGCCGCCACCGGCGGCCGTCGCGTTCGAGCAGGGCGTCGGCCTCCTCCGGCCCCCAGCTGCCGGCCGCGTAATTGGGGAGTGCCGGGGGCGGCTGTGACGCCCAGGCCGCCTCCACGCTGTCGACCAACGCCCAGGCGCGCTCCACCTCGTCCTCGCGCGCGAACAGGGTCGGATCGCCCAGCATGCAATCCAGGATGAGCCGCTCGTAAGCGTCCGGCGATTCGACCAAGAAGGACGACCCGTAAAAGAAGTCCATGTTGACGGTCCGCAGCCGCATGACCGGACCGGGGATCTTGGCCGCGATCTTCAGCGATGCTCCCTCGTGCGGCTGGATCCGCATCACGAGGACATTCGGCGTCATCCCCTGGATGGCCGTCTTGGCGAAGGGCTGGTGGGGCGCGTTCTTGAACTGGATCGCGATCTCGGAGGCGCGGCTCGGCAAACGCTTACCGGTGCGCAAATAGAACGTCGTGTCGGCCCAGCGCCAGTTGTCGATCTTGAGGCGAACCGCCACGTAAGTATCCGTCGTCGACGTGGGCGACACATCAGGCTCCTGCCGGTAGCCGGCGACCGGCTCTCCGGCGACCCAGCCCGGACCGTACTGGCCACGCACGACATCGTTCTCAACGTCGATCGGATGGATCGCCTTGAGGACCTTGACCTTCTCGTCACGCACCGTGTCGGCGTCGAAGTTCGGAGGCGGCTCCATCGCGGCGATGCTGAGCAGCTGCAGGAGATGATTCTGAAAAATGTCGCGCAGCGCCCCGGCGTTCTCGTAGTACTTGCCGCGACGTTCGATGCCGATGTCTTCCGCCACGGTTATCTGGATGTGGTCGACGTACCGCCGGTTCCAGATCGGTTCGAAGATCCCGTTCGCGAAGCGGAAGACCATCACATTCTGAACGGTCTCCTTCCCCAGGTAGTGGTCGATCCGGTAGACCTGCGACTCCTTAAAGACGGCGTGGATCGCCCGGTTCAGCGCCCTTGCGCTCTCGAGGTCATGGCCGAAGGGTTTCTCGACGATGACACGCTTCCATCCTTCCCCTGCATGGGCGATGCCCGAGGAACCCAGCCGCTCCACGATCACTGGAAAGAACTGGGGGAGGGTGGCGAAGTAGAAAACGCGGTTGCCGTTCGTGCCTCGCTCCCGATCGACTTGCTCCAGCAGGGAACCCAGCCGGCCGTAGGCCGCGGCGTCGTCGAATGTCATGGACTGATAGGTCAGGCCTTCGGCAAAGCTCTGCCAGACCGAGTGATCCACCGGCTGGGTCCGTGAGTACTTGCGAACGGCTTCACCCATGGCGTTGCGGAATTCCGCCTCCGAGTATTTCGTGTCCGCCACCCCGATGACGCTGAACCCCGAGGGTAGGTACCGGTTGAGCGCAAGGTTGTAGAGAGCGGGCATTAGCTTGCGCGCGGTCAGGTCCCCGGAGGCGCCAAAGATCACCATCACGGCCGGGTCCGGCGTCCGCGGCAGGATCAGCCCTTCGCGAAGCACGTTCTGCGTCAGCGTGGTCGTGGTTGCCTGCGCCATCCGCTATTCGGTCTTGACGGGGTGTCCCCCAAATTCGTTGCGAAGCGCCGCCAGGACCTTGGCGCTGAACGAATCGTCCTGGCGTGACCGGTACCGCATGAAGAGGCTCATGGCCAGTGCGGGCGCGGGCACGGCATGCGCGAGCGCCTCCTCTAATGTCCATCGGCCCTCGCCCGAATCTTCGACATAACCCTTAATGTGTGCCAGTTCCGGATCGCGCTCGAAGGCATCCTCGGCGAGCTCGAGCAGCCAGGAGCGGATCACGCTGCCATGGTTCCATAACCGCGCGAGCTGGACGAGGTCGAAACCGAACGGTGCGGCTTTCAGGATCTCGAATCCCTCGGCATAGCTCTGCAGCATCGAATACTCGATCCCGTTGTGGACCATCTTGGCGTAATGCCCGGCACCCGACGGGCCGACGTAGGCGTAACCGTCGGGCGGCGCGAGCGTCTGAAAAATCGGCTCGACCTCTTTGAAGACCCCCTGGTTGCCGCCCACCATCAGGTTGAAGCCCACCTTGAGGCCCCAGATGCCTCCGCTGACACCGGCATCAAGGAATTCGACCTGCTGGGAGCGTAGCGCTTCCGCGCGGCGAATC
>JALYYE010000086.1 GCA_030946735.1 Candidatus Dormiibacterota bacterium | reverse complement strand
GGCCCCATGATCGTCACGCGGTCGCTGGGGACGGCCACCCTCTTGCCCTCCGGCAAGGTGCTGATCGCCGGTGGGATTGCCGCGGACACTGGACACAGCACCACGCGGACAGAGATTTACGACCCGGCAACCAACTCGTGGTCGGCCAGAGACGGCATGGCCGTGCAGCGCAGCAGCCACTCGGCCACGCTCCTTCCGAACGGGAAGGTGCTGGTCGCCGGCGGGCAAAATGCCAGCGGCTACATTGCCACGGCGGAGCTGTACGACCCCGTCGCCGATCGCTGGACGATGGCGGCCCAGATGGACGCCGGTTACGCCGGGCCCCGCGCCGCGCTGCTGGCAAATGGCATGGTCCTCCTTGCCGGTGGGTCCACTTTCGGCGACGGCCGAGGCCAGCTGTACAATCCCGCCCTCAACACCTGGTCGAACGCCGGCACCGCGGCGAGAAATACGCAAACCGCGACCCGGCTGGCCGACCGACGAGTCTTGACCACAGGGCAAGGCAAGGAAGCCCATCTCTATGACCCCACCACCAACCACTGGTCCGTTGCCGCAACCCTGCTCCAGGACCGCGACCTGCCAACTGCCGCGCTTCTTGCCGACGGACGAGTCCTGGTCAGTGGTGGCAGCACGAGCACGGGCGGGCAGCAGCTCTGGTTGACCAGCGCGGAGCTCTACGACCCAGCATCGAATCGCTGGTCGCCCGCCGGCTGCATGGGCCAGGCACGCTGGGAACACACGGCAACCCTGCTCCCTTCGAAGAAAGTGCTAATCGCCGGTGGCGACCTTCCATCCGTTTCGCTGTCCAGCGTTGAGGTGTTCGATCCGAGCGCCGCGTCGAGCAGCCAGCCGGTTGCGTCCTGTCCGACCAATCAGCCAATCCAGGCCGGGGCAACCGGCCCATCACCGGTGGTATCGCCGGCGGTCGTGTCTCCGTCCGTCGTGACTACGGCATCGCCCGGCGCTGCGGCGCAGCCTTTACGTCTAACCGGCATCCGCGTGGGCTCTCTGACAGTCGGCGCGCTGACCGCGGCGGGGATCGGCGCCGCCCTGCTGCTGCTCGCTGTCGCTGCCGCACTATACCTCTGGGCTCGACGGCGCCGCCGTCGTATCTAAAGGCAAACTCGCGGCTCCCATCGACTGGACGGTGTCCGCCGGCGCGTTCTGCCTGCGGGACATGGCGAGGGCCGGAATCGCGATCGCGGAGATCGCGGCTCCCACGACGTAGGACGGGCCGTACCCCCACACATCGGCAACCCGACCGAGGAGCGGCTGGGCCCAGACGCCGCCTGCCGAGGCCATCAACGAATCGAAGGAGAGGATAGTGGCCCGTTGTCGCGACGGGATCATGCCATTCATATAGGTCTGCCGGATGGGCATCGCGGCGGCGAAGATGAGCGACCAAACGACGACAAGCCCGATCACCGCCCAGAAGCTCTGGATGATGCCCATCAGGGCGAGGACGACCACGCCGAGCAACGCCGTGGCGATCAGTGCCGACGTGCGCCGCTGGAAGAGTCGCCGGATCCTGGGCGCTGCCAACCCTCCGAGGATCTGTGCGCCGGCAACGATCGCCGCCGCCAGGCCCGCGATCACGTACGCGCGCCGGTCACCGTAGAGCTGCAGCAGGTAGGGCTGCAAAGCGTAGAAACCGTAGATGCCGACGCCGCCGGTGAAGAGCGATTCGATCATCAGCCATCTGACGGATGGCACGCGTAAGCCGTACTCGACCGAGGCAGAGGCGATCTTCCGTATCTCCGTCAGCACGCGGCCGCCCTTCTCGGGGGAAAACCCGACATCGTGCATCAGTCGGAAGGCGATCGCGAACATGACCACGAGGATGAGGCCGCGGAGAACGAAGGGCACGCCCAGATTCGTTTGCTGGGCGACCAACCCTCCGGCGACCGAGCCGCCCAGCATGGCTACTCCAGTCACGACCTGGCCACGACCAAACACGGCCTCGAGTTCGCCGGTGAAGCCCGTCGCTTTGAGCGCGTCCACCAACCACGCTTCCACGGCACCGGAAAAGAAGGTGAAACCCAGACCGATGAGCACAGAAACGACCGCCCACTGCCAGAACGGGGCATGGATGTGCCACAACAACACGTAGAGCAACGTCGAAGCGGCGAGCGTCACCGTCCCGAGCAGATAGGAGAGGCGGCGCCCCGCGGTGTCCGCCACAACACCGGTCGGCACCTCGAAGAGCACCATGCCGGCGGTAAAGAACGCATTGGCCGCAAACGCCTCCAGGTTGGAGAGTCCCGCATCGAGCAGGAAGATCGTGTTGATTCCCCAGATGAGGGAGGCGGCCAGTGTGTTACCGAGGAGCAGGACGAGGTACGTCCGCTGGATCGAGGCAGGCGTCGGCAGGGGCATCGGTGTCAGCCTAAGGCAGAGACGACTGCGGCGCTGCCGCAAAGTTCCGTTCCTGCGTCGGTTTTACCGACGATGCTCTCCAGCCAATCCCAGGAGCCCGTTGTCCAGCTTCCGACACACGGGCTCGTCCGCTGGGGCCTGCCGGTCCGTTGGCTTCTCGGCTACCTGAACAGTCCGGCGCCCCACTACGCGCCGGCGATCGCCTTCAATGCCTTCATCGCGATCTTTCCCATTACGCTCGGACTCGTTGCGCTGCTCGTGATCACCTCGCCAGGCAAGCTGGTCACCCGCGAAGTGGAGCACATCATTCTGGGGGCATTCCCGGTCGGCACGCGCGCGGACATCGGCCGCTTGATCTTCTCAGCGGTCCAACATCCAAAGACCTTCGGCTCCCTCTACCTCCTGGCCATGCTGTGGAGCTGCTCGGCATTGTTTTCGTGTATCGGGGGCGCGCTGAACGCCCTGCACGGCGTGACCGGACGCCACGTGATCAAGCAGCGCCTGATGGGGCTGCGGCTGAGCCCGGCGCTGCTCGGCACCATCGTCTTTCTGGTCGTACTGGAAACCATGACCGATAAATTGCCGAAGACCCCGATCATCGGCCTGGTGGCGGCCGGTATCGTCCTGACCTTCTTGATCGCGTTTATCTATCGCACCGCGCCCAACACGCATGTCCCGCTTCGGCAAGCCTTGCCCGGGGCGTTTCTAGCCGCCCTGGCGATCGAGGCGGTGACGTTGGCCTTCCCCCTCTACTCCAGGCTGTCAGCAGAGATCAGCACCCTCGGCCGAGGTCTGGCGATTGCGCTGGTGCTGCTGGGCTGGCTCTACCTGGTGGCCCACATCCTGCTATTTGGCGCCTACTTCAACAACTACGGTCCGGCGCGTAGAACACATCCGTCCAACGCCAGGTCGTCATGAACCAGTGACGCCGCGGTGATTGCCGGCCGCTAGTCGACGCGTCTTACTCGAAGGGATGGGTGGCACCGTCGCGCGCATCTCATTGGTTGCCATGGCCGCCCTGGCGGCGGGCCTTGCCACCGACCTTCCGGTCGCGGCCGCCGCTCCGCCAACCACGACCTGCCAGGTCTTGCCGACGGATAACATCTGGAATAGCGACATCGCGACGCTGCCGGTGCACGCGCAAAGCACCCAGTGGTTGGCCTCGATGGCTTCGTCAACGACCAAGCTGCACCCGGACTTCGGCGGCCCGCCTTACGGATTCCCCTACAACGTGGTGGATAACACGCATGCAACCGTCTCGGTTACCTTTCAGTACGCGAGCGAGAGCGACCCCGGTCCCTACCCGCTGGGGCCGGACACGCTGATCGAAAGTGGCAGCGATCGCCACGCGCTGATCATCAACCGGGACACCTGCACGCTCTACGAGCTGTTCGGCCTGGCAGGCAGCGGGTCGACATGGACCGCCGGGTCTGGCGCCATCTTTCCGCTGGGTTCGAACGCGCTGCGCCCGCTTGGCTGGACATCAGCGGACGCCGCGGGCCTGCCGATCTTTCCCGGGCTAGTCCGCTGGGACGAGGTGCAGGCGGGGGCCATCAAGCACGCGATCCGGTTCACGGCGCAGCAGTCGGACCGCAGCCTCCTCTGGCCCGCCCGGCACCAGGCCGGCACGGCCGCGAACGCCTCGCTCCCGCCCATGGGGGCGCGCTTCCGCTTGAAGTCGAGCTACGACATCTCGCACTTCAGCGCCCAGGCGCAGGTCATCCTCCTCGCCATGCAGCACTACGGCCTGATCCTGGCCGACAACGGCAGCAACTGGTTCTTCAGCGGGACCGAAGACGCCGCATGGCCCGATAGCCTGCTAAGCGAGCTCAAAACAATTCCCGCCTCGCAGTTTGACGCCGTCGACGCATCGTCCCTGATGATCGATCCGAACTCGGCGGCGGCCCGGCGTTCGCGATCCGGATGGCCGGCGGTGCGACTCGCGCCACCGCCATCACCTCGGCAGCTGTTCCGCGGCCGCTCCTGATCTCGAGCTCGTCATTCGCAAGCTTTTACGGCGGATGCTCGATCTACATTTCAGCTGTCGAACGGATGGTCCGTGGCCATAAGGCGCTCTAGGGTGAATGTTGTAGCCATTCGGCAGGATGGAGGATCGTGAGATGGTCAAGCGTGTACCGCCCGTCAATAGTGGTTGGCCCCAGGCACCCGTTCTCTTTGGTATCGGCGCCGCTTCGATCCTGCTGCTGATCCTGTATTTCGCCACCGTCAAGATCGTGCCGGCCGGCAACGTCGGCGTGGTGACGAACTTCGGCGCGGTCCAGAACCAGACCCTCGACCCGGGGCTCCATTTCGTCACGCCGTTCGTCCAGAACGTCCATCAGGTCAACACCCAGGTGCAGGCGCACAGCTTCCAGGAGATCGACGCGGCAAGCCAGGAGCTGCAGACCGTCAAGCTCACGGGCAAGGTGAACTTCGCCATCGACGCGCGGCACGCGGCCGACCTCTACCAGAATGTCGGTCTCGACTTCGCCGGCAAGTTGCTGGATCCCAGCTTCAACGACTTCATCAAAACGATCGTGCCGACCTACCCGGTCAACGACATCCTGAAGAGTCGCGACGCGATCCGCGACAAGACCAAGGACCGGCTCAACCAGGCGGTCAATCCGTACGGCATCACGATCGTTGCCGTGCAGATCACGGACATCCGCTTCTCCGCTGAATTCGAGAAGGCGATCGAGGCCAAGCAGGTGGCGCAGCAACAGGTGCAGACTCAGAGTCAAATCCTTGAGCAGAAGAAGATCCAGGCCCAGCAGGCCGTCGTCGACGCTGATGGTCAGGCGAAGGCCAATGCCATCCTGAATGCCTCGCTGACCCCGACGCTGGTGCAATGGCAGGAGATCCTGAAGTGGGATGGCAAACTGCCGCAGGTGACGGGCGGCGGCTCGCCCTTCGTCTCGCTCAGCCCCCGTTAGGCACTCGCCTTAGCTGAAGCTGCTGAAGGCGAGGCTGGCGAAGTACGCGATCGCGGCAAGCAGTATGGCGGCGATTACGACAACACCCAGGACGCCGATCATCAGGGCCGATCGCGCCCGGCCATGCCCTGGTGCCGGCCTTCGGAAGCGCGTCCCAGCTGTGGTGGCGATCGCCGCAATGAGGACCATGGTCGCCAGGAGCAATAGCGCCCTCGAGCTCGCATGCAGCCAATGCTGCTCGAGCCATACCTCCGCCAGGGCTGCCGCTACTGCGCTGACCGCCGTGACGGCCAATACCGGCAGGTAAAGTCCGCGGCTGGTCCTGACGACAACGTTGGCGGCCATGGTGGCGGCAAGCGCCGCACCCACCGCGGCTCCCAGAAAGAGCAACGTGATCGGCAGGTAGCCAATCAGGGGACCTGGAGCCAACCAGGCGTTCAGCGGCGCACCCAGGATGAAACCGCCGTCGACGACGCCGGCCAGCGCGACGAGGAACACCAGCACCGGCCGCAAGAGCCTCATGGCTGTCCAACGCGCCGGCCGTTCAGGCGGTAACGGCTACTGGTTCGGGATCGGGATGACGCCGATCGACTGAAGCACGCCGAAGACCAGGAGAACCGGCAGGCCAAGAGTAGCGAGGACACCGGGGGCCGCTAACAGCCCATACAAAGCGCGTCCCGCTCCGGCGCGCTCGGGCAGAAAGCGGGAGATGACGAGCGTCAGCCTGGCGGACGCCCAGCCGAGCAGCAACCCGACGGGCACGAAGAGGGCGATGAATTCGGGCCGCCCGCCTAATTCCTGGCGTAGCGGGGTCAACAGCAATACGCAGGCGAACAGTGCGACCCCGGCCAGCGACCAAAGACCAGGTCGTAGACGGGTCGGGTGGGAGGCAGCCAGGACGGAGAAGACGAAGGCGAGTGCGCAACCCATCGCGAAAAAGACGATCAAGATGCCGATCGTCCCGGTGATGGAAAATCCGGGGGCGTCACCGCGAATCAGGGCGACGAGCCTCATCGCGGCCCGCCCGAGGATTCCCGCCGCCAGCCCGGAGAGGATGCCGGCGACGCTCGCCGCCGCGGCCAGTGTAAGCCGACCCATCGGCATCAGGCCAGGATTCGGGTTATCGCCTCCAGGCCGCGGCCGGCGATCGCCTGCGGATCGTCCTTCCAGTACGCGGGGTTGAACGTCTCCAGGCTCCACGGCTCTGAGTATCCGCGACTGGTCAGCGCTGCGGTCAAGGTCTTGAGTTTGATTACCCCTTCCCCGGGAAGGACACGGTCCTCGTCCTCGATCTGCCGCGGCGGCTTGTCGGGCGCGTCGTTGAAGTGCACGAGCGCGAGCCGGTCGACCGGGAACGAGTTCAGCGGCTGGCTGCCACTCGCGTGCCAGTGGCAGGAGTCGAGCACGAGGTCGATGCCATCGATGCCGTCGACGGTCTCGCTTGCGATCTCCGGCGTGTTGATTGGGCAATCGCCGAAGCCGAGGAACTCGAAGGCGATCCGGATGCCCAGCCTGTCGGCCCGGTCGCGGGCGAGCTGGAGCGCATCGCGCGTTCCGGGGATGGCCCGGCGTGTATCCAGCCCCGGCGCGCGCGGGGGGATCGCCAGCAGGTAGGGCGCGCCGAGATCCTGGCAGACCTGTAAGCGCGGCTTCAAGTCATCCTCGATCAGCCGGCGATCCATGCGGCCGTCGGCCTGGACGGTTAGCGCCACACCATTGAGCGTCAAGACTTCGCTGGGTCGAACCATCTCGGCCGTCGCGCGGACTTCGGCCGCATCTTTCAGCAAGCGTTCCGCACGTGCCTCGATGCCCACGTAGCCGGTGTCGCGTGCGATCTGGATGACGCGTGGCGTCGCCGTCGTCATCAGGGTCGCCCCATTCAGGTAGATCGCTGGCATCACTTCTCCCGGATCACGCCGAAGGTCAGCCCGGCCACCATGTACTTGCGCGCGATCACCATCAGGATGAGCGGTACCGACATGGCGATGACGCCCGACGCGGCCATGTCGTTCCAGATGATCTCGAACTGGGTCACCAGCCCCTGGACGCCGACCGGAAAGGTCTGCGACTGGGGCGTGGCCGTCAGGATGAGCGCGAAAAGAAACTCGCTCCAGGCAAAGGTAAAGACGATCGTTGCCGCGGCTAGCAGGCCGGGGAAGGCCAGCGGCAGCAGCACCTGGCGGAACGCGGTCCACCGGTTCGCGCCGTCGATGAGGGCCGCCTCCTCGAGCTCCAGTGGAATCTCGGCTAAAAAGCCTTTGAGCATCCAGATGGCAAACGGCAAATTGAACAGTGAGTAGATGCCGATCAGGGCGATCGGTTGGTTGTAGATCTGCAGCGTGCGGACGATGGCAAAATAGGGGACGACCACGGCGACCGGCGGAAGGAAGCGAAGCGAGAGCGCCCAGTTGAGGACGCCGACACGCAGTTGCGCGGGCACGGCGAGGCGGGTGATCGGGTAGGTGATCACCAGCCCAATCGCCAGCGTGACCAGGACCGTGGCGGAGCAGACGATGACGCTGTTCTTGAGCAACACCCAGAAGCCACGATCGAAGAGAACGCTGGCGTAGGAGTTCAAGGTCGGGTGTTTCGGGAAGAGTGTGATCGACTGATACAGCTCCGCTTTGCTTTTCAGCGAAGTCGCGATCAGCCAGTAGAGCGGGAACGCGTAGAGGAAGGCGGCGACGCCCAGGCCGGCGACGATCAGGATGATCCGGGCCCAGATGGCGGCACCACGGCTGCGCATCAGGCGCGCTCCAGAGGGAGCGCTCGTGTCACGAGCGAGTACAGGATGCTGATCGAGACTAGCACCAGCACGGCGAGCGCCGCGGCCTGGCCTCCGTCGAAAAATCGAAACTCGATGCGGTAGATGTAGAGGCTGAGCAACTGGGTGGCCGTTCCCGGGCCGCCGCCCGTGAGGATGTAGACATGGTCGAAGACCCGGAGCACGTCGGCCACGCGAAAGAACAGGATCAAGAGAAACAGCGGCCGCAAGTAATGAAGCTCGATGTAACGGAACTGGGTCCACCAGGTGGCCCCGTCGACCTGCGCGGCCTCGATCGATTCCCTGGGGACGGTCTGCAGTCCGGCAAAGAGGACGAGGTAGACGAACGGCGTCCACTGCCAGATGTCGACGCTCGCCACCGAACCCATGGCGAGGATGGGGACACCGAGCCACTGGATCTCGGTGTGCGTGATGCCGATCGATTGCAAAACGTAGTTCAGTACGCCGTAGCCGGGCGCATAGATCAGCCGGGCCACCACGCCCACCGCGACGGGCGGGACGACCAACGGCACAACGGCCAGCACGTAGAGCGTCGCGCGCAGCCCGGCGCGCTTGACGGCGCGATGAACCAGCAGGGCGAAGCCGAGGCCGAGGAGGATCTCGGTCGGAAGGACGATCAAGGCGTACAGCCCGGTGGCGCGTAGCGCATCGAAGAAGAGGGGATTGCCCAGCGCCCGGGCGTAGTTGCGGAAGCCGACGAAGGTGCCGTCGTCCAACGTGATCGATTGCCAGACTGCGATCACGAAGGGGATCGTCACGATGACGAACACGATGCCGAGCGCCGGCAGGAGGATCGTATAGGCAAGCCGCTCCTGGCGGCTGCGCCGTCGCCGCCCGGCCCGCACCGGCTCGGTGCCGGTCGGGACCGGGAGTTCGGCGACCAGGCGGCTCACATCGTCAAATGTAGGACGGCTCGCTCAGGACGGGTAGCCGGCGCCCTTCATCACCGTGCGGATTTCGCCGGCCGCCTTCTGCATCGCGGCCTGCGGGGTCATCTGGCCGGCCACGGCCGCGTTCATGGCCGTCCCATACGAGGTTTCGACGGCGCCCCACTGGTCGGTTCGAGGCCGCCAGTTCGGCACGGCCGCGAAGGAGGCTGCGAGCGCCTTGAAATAGGGGTTTGCCGACGCCAACGATGCATCGTTGAGGATGCTGTTGCGGATCGGGATGCCACCCTGGGCGACGTAGTTGCGCATGTTGTCGGTCTTGAGCATCCACTTGATGAAGTCCGCCGCCGCTGAACCGTTCTTCGACCCCTTGGGAATGCCGAGCAGCCAGTTGCCCATCATTCCAAGACCCTTACCGCTGGGCCCCTGCGGAATCGGGATGTACGCGACCTTGCCTTTGACCTGGCTGACGGTGGGGTCCTCGACGATGCCCGTGATCTCACCCGGCCAAACGGTCGACTGGTACGCCTTCCCGGTGGCCATCGCCTGCGAGCGCTCGGCGGCGTCGTAACTTTCGGCACCCGGTTCCGCGTACTGTTTGAGCTTCCTGGTCAGGAAGTCCACCGCTGTGATGGAAGCGCTCGAGTCGAGCTGGACCTTCCAGTTGTCGTCGAAGATGTTGCCACCGAAGGACCAGAGGATGGGAAGCGAGTCGCTGCTCACCGGGTTGGTCGCCTTGCCGCGGATGACGTATCCGTAGAAATTCGCGGCATTGTATTTAGCCGCATTGGTGAGCACCTCGTCCCAGCTTGCCGGCGCGGACGACTTGTCGCTGCGATACATGAACATCTCGACGTTGCCGACGATCGTGATGCCGTACAGATGTTGCGCCTTGCCCTGCTCGGTGGGCGGAACCGGACCATGCGGCGGCGGCCAGGTGCCCACGTCGTAGACCACGGTCGGAATGTCCGAGTCGCGGGTGAAGCCGAAATTCGAGTCGAGCGGCTGCAGCGCGCCCATCGTGCCGAACTTCGGCATCCATGGGTCATCCATCATGCACAGGTCGTACGACGAGTCGTTCGCCTGGAAGGTGGTGACCAGTTTCGTGAAGAGGTCAGCGTACGGGAATTCGACGACCTGCACCTCGATGCCAGTCTGGCTCTTGTAATTTCCAACGACCTTCTTCAGCGGCCCGTCCTCGTTGCCCTGGACCGCCGCGACGACCAGCTTGGATACCTTGTTTGCTCCCGTGCTCTCTCCGCATGCCGCCAGCAGAGCCGGAAACGAGGTGAACGCGGCACCCGTGACCGCAGTCCGTTTGACAAATTCCCGCCGGCTGATTCGCTGCATTCCCTTTCCTCCTCTGAGGTTGTCGAGGTCACCCCTACGCCGAACCTCACTATAGTATTGAGGTCAGGTTGTCATGACAACTGGTTCTGCGGCCGCGGCCGCAGTGGGTGAGGGAAATGGGGGCCCGGAGGGGACGAACCGACACCGAGCTCGACCGGGAAAGCCCGGTCCCGCTCTATTACCAGCTCGCCCAGAACATGGAAACGGCCATCCGTTCGGGCCGCCTTTCGTCAGGGTCTCACCTGGAGAACGAAATCGAGCTCGCACGGCAACTGCGCGTGAGCCGGCCCACTGTGCGTCGCGCGATCGCGCTGCTCGCGAACAGAGGTTTGGTGATCCGCCGCCATGGCATCGGCACGCTGGTGGTGCCCGTGCGCGTGCGGCGGCCGGTGCGCCTCAGCAGCCTCTACGATGACCTCAGAGAGGCGGGTCAGGCTCCCTCGACGCGGCTCCTCGCTTACGAAATCGTGCCGGCGCCGGCGGAGGTCGCGGGCAGCCTGCAACTGTCGAAGGGGACGCGCGTGCTGCACTTCGAGCGGCTGCGGCTGGCGAGCGACCAACCGATTGCGCTGATGCGAAACTTCGTGCCAGTTGCGCTCGAGGAGGTGGTCACCGAGGAAGGGTTGAACACGGCCGGTCTCTACCAAATGCTGCGCAAGAATGGCATCAACCTGCGGCTGGCGTCGCAAACGATCGGTGCCCGCAGCGCGCAGCGGCGCGAGGCGCGCCTGCTGAAGGTGCCCACGGGGGCACCCCTACTGACCATGCGGCGGATAAGCTACGACGACGCCGGCCAGCCGGTCGAATACGGCTCGCACGTCTACCCGGCCGAGCGCTACTCCTTCGAGATGTCCGTCGTGGCAGACTCGAGGACGTGACCGTCGTCGCCAACGAGCTGCTGGCACGCCTCACCGAGATCCGCGCGACCGATCCCGGCGGCGTGCAAAAGGCGCTGGCCAGGCGCAAGCGCCGGCTCTTGCTGCAGCGGGGCTCCCTCTTGCTGGTGGCCGCCGACCACCCGGCTCGCGGGGTGCTCAAGGTCGGGCCGGACCCGATGGCGATGGCCGATCGCGGCGAGCTGCTGCGCCGGCTGCTGCTGGCACTGGAGCGGCCCGGTGTCGACGGCATCCTCGGCACGGCCGACATCATCGACGACCTGGCACTGCTGGGCGCTCTGGACAATAAGGTTGTCTTTGGGTCGATGAACCGTGGCGGACTGACCGGCTTCCGCTTCGAGCTCGATGATCGATTCACGGCCTATACGGCCGACGGCATCGTGGCAGCCGGACTCGATGGCGGCAAGATGATGGTGCGCGTCGCCGACGAACCCGAGGCGCTTCGGACGCTCGCCTCCTGCTCGCATGCGATCGATGAGCTGTCCGCCCGCAAGCTGCCGGCGATGGTCGAAGTTTTCGCCAGCCAGCTGGAGGAGGGACGCGTTCGCAATCGCGACGACGCCGACTCGCTGATCCGCGCGATCGCGATCGTCTCGGGACTGGGAACAACCTCGGCCTATCTCTGGCTGAAGCTGCCCGTGGTCGATGACCTGGAGCGGGTGATGCGGGCAACCAGCTTGCCGACCCTGCTCCTCGGTGGCGATCCCGGCGACGACCAGGCGGAAACCTTTGTCAGTTGGAAGCGTGCCATGGCGATCCCGCAAGTGCGCGGCCTGGTGGCGGGACGCGCCCTGCTTTATCCCCGCGACGGGGACGTCGCGCACGCGGTTGATGCGGCGGCCTCGATCGTGGCCGAGAAGAAAAAGTAATGCGTTTGACGATGGCGCAGGCCCTGGTGCGCTTCCTCGCCGCGCAATACTCGGAGCGCGATGGCGCGGAGCAGCGCTTCATCGAGGGCTGCTTTGGCATCTTCGGCCACGGCAACGTGGCCGGGGTGGGCGAGGCGCTCTTCGAACACCCCGACCTGCTGACCTACTACCAGGCGCGCAACGAGCAGGCAATGGTGCATGCGGCGGTCGGCTACGCGCGCATGCGCAATCGGCTCTCGACGCTGGCCTGCACCAGCTCGATCGGACCCGGTGCTACCAACATGGTCACCGGCGCGGCGCTGGCGACCGTCAACCGGCTGCCGGTCCTCTTGTTACCCGGAGATGTCTTCGCCTCGCGGCCGGTGGATCCCGTCCTTCAGCAGCTGGAGGTGCCCTGGCGCGGAGACGCTTCGGTCAACGATTGCTTCCAGCCGGTGTCCCGTTACTGGGACCGGATTACGCGCCCGGAGCAGCTGATGCCGTCGCTGTTACAGGCGATGCGCGTCCTCACCAACCCGGCGGAGACAGGCGCGGTTACGCTCGCGCTCCCGCAGGATGTCCAGGCGGAAGCCTACGAGTATCCGCCGGCCTTCTTCGAGAAGCGAGTCTGGAGCGTGCCGAGAGCCGAGCCCGACTCGCGCGCCCTCGACCGCGCGGCGGCCCTGATTCACGCGGCCGATCGACCGCTGATCGTCGCCGGTGGCGGCGTCATCTATTCGGATGCCACGGGCGCGCTGCGCCAGTTTGTCGAGATGACCGGGATCCCGGTGGGGGAGACCCAGGCCGGCAAGGGATCGCTGCCCTACGACCATCCGTCCAACCTGGGTGCTGTCGGCGCGACCGGCACGCTGGCGGCGAACCGCCTGGCGCGCGAAGCCGATGTCGTCATCGGGATCGGCACCCGCTGGAGCGACTTCACCACCGCCTCGCACACGGTGTTCGGGAATGCGCATGTGCACTTCATCAACCTCAACGTGCTGGACTTCGACGCCCACAAGAACAGCGGCCTGGCACTGGTGGGCGATGCGCGCGCCGGCATCGCGGCGCTGGGCGCGCGGCTGCGCGGCTATGCGGTTGACGCCTCCTACCGCGACCTGGCCGCCCGCCTGAACAAGGACTGGGATGGTGAGGTCGACCGCCTGTACCACGCCGGGCATGGGCCGCCGCCGGCGCAGAGCGAGGTGATCGGTGCGGTCAATGACGCCGCCGGCCCCCGCGACGTCGTCGTGTGCGCCGCGGGCTCGATGCCGGGGGACCTGCACAAGTTGTGGCGGGCGCGTGATCCAAAGCAGTACCACGTCGAGTACGGCTACTCCTGCATGGGCTATGAGATCGCCGGCGCGCTGGGGGTCAAGATGGCTGCGCCCGACCGCGAGGTCTTCGCCATGGTCGGCGACGGTTCCTACCTGATGCTCGGCACCGAGATCGTGACCGCCGTGCAAGAAGGGATCAAGCTGATCATCGTTCTCGTCGACAACCATGGCTTCAACTCCATCGGCTCACTCTCGCGATCGCTCGGTACGGACGGCTTCGGGACCCAGTACCGGTTCCGCAAGAATGGATCGCTCGGGCTCGACAGTGATGCCGCGCCGGGAGCCGTCCTGCCGATCGACCTGACGGCGAATGCGGCGAGCCTGGGCGCGAACGCCGTCCGGGTCCGCACCGTCGAAGAGTTGCGCGACGCGTTGGCCAGGGCGAAGCAGACGACGGGGACCTCGGTCGTCTGCATCGAAGTCGATCGCTATGAGAGCGTGCCGGCCTACGAGAGCTGGTGGGACGTGCCGGTGGCCGAGGTCTCGGGCCTCGATGCCGTGAGGTCGGCCCGGGACAGCTATGAGAAATCGAAAAAGAAGGAGCAACGCTACCTCTAGGAGGGATCAGCAGTGGCTTTGAAGTACCCCGATGTCATCCCGATGATCGCCTACGAAGATGGGCCGAAGGCGATGGATTGGCTCTCGTCAGCCTTCGGTTTCAAGGAGCGCACTCGCATGCTCGGCAAGGACGGGCGTCTCAGCCACGGCGAGATGCAAGCCGGTGACGGGGTCATCATGCTGGCCACGCCAACGCCCGACTACCAGGCGCCGCGCCGCCATCGAGAGGACTGCGCGCCCGCCCGCAAATGGTCAGCCGTCCCCTACATCGTCGACGGCGTGCTGGTCTATGTCAACGATGTCGACGCCCACTTTGCCCGGGCAAAGCAACAAGGCGCGACGATCCTCAGCGAGGTCGAAGCCGGTCAAAATGGGAAGCGCTACCGCGCCGAAGACCTCGAGGGCCATCGCTGGATGTTCCTCGAACGGAGTTAGAGACCGAACCAGACAAAGACGCCGCCCTGCTGCGTCGCCGGGCGGCCGAGGAGTTGGGAGAAGAAGCGCACCATCTGGTCTTGATGGGCCATCGGCCCGACGATGACGGTCTGCACCTGCCAGGCCCTCAGGTCGCGAGCGTAGCCGAGCCAGGCATCGGAGGTCGTCTCCGGCGCGGTGCCGCTCTTCGCGATGCCGGCCATCGCGTCGCCGAGTGCGCTGCGGTGCGGCACGTAGGAGGGCCCCGGAATCCAGGCGAAACCCTCCGGCATCCGGAAGCGCATGCCGGACTCCGACTGCCAGAGCATAGGCACCGCGAGTCGCCAGTCGTAAGCGAACGGAGCGACCAGCGCGACACTGCCGGACGGCACCTGGTCAACCAGGGCAGGAGTGGTAAAGAAGCCGGGGACGGCGAGCGGCATGGTGGGGAAGGGCTGCCGGGGGACGAGTGGGACGAGCGCCAGCCCGGCCAACGCCAGTGGGATGGCGCGAAAGGCGAGTGACCGGCCGGCCGCGCGCGCCTGGCGCAGCGCATGATCCAGCCAGATAGCCAGCACGAGTCCGGCAAACAGGAAAACGAACAGCATGAGGCGTGCCGGGATGACGTCGCTCACGATCGGAACGAAGATCGTCGCACCCCACACCACTA
>JALYYE010000262.1 GCA_030946735.1 Candidatus Dormiibacterota bacterium | reverse complement strand
GGGAATACGCTGAAGGGCGTAACCGATCTCAACACCTTCTTCGGATACCCGGCGGCGGTCCGGCGCGACCTGCACCCCCGGATCTACGGTCAGTTCGTGACCGACCCCAGCTGCCTCTTCGATCGCGCAACACAGCGGTGGTACGCCGTCGTCCTGACGCTCGAGACCTTCCCGAACACCGGCAATTTCACCGGCCAGAACCACCTGGACATCGCGGTGAGCCAGGGGGCCAGCCCGCTCGGAAACTGGACGATCTATCGCACCGACGTCACCGACGATGGCACGAACGGCACGCCGAACCATGGCTGCAGCACTGGCCCGTCCCGGCAGCCCCCGACGCACCCGACCGCCTGCATTGGTGACTATCCGCACCTGGGGGCCGACAGCAACGGGATCTACGTAACGACCAACGAATATTCGTTCTTCGGTCCCGAGTTCCACGGCGCCCAGGTCTATGCGTACTCCAAGCGGGCACTGGCCCGGAGCGCCGCCAGCGTCGAGGTCACTCAGATCAGCACGCAGGGGATGGACAATGGAAACTCGGGCTTCACGCTCTGGCCCGCGGTCGCAACGGGACGGCAGCAGAATGCGCAGGGCGGCACCGAGTACTTCTTGAGCTCCAACGCCGCGGACGAGGCGCATGGCGACGGCGTTGCCGTCGGTCCCCGGACGTCCAATCAGCTCCTCGTCTGGAAGCTGACCAACACCCGGTCGCTCAACGGTGACGACCCGGAGCTGCAGCTCAGCCATAGCTACCTACGGGTCGGCCGCTACTCGATGCCTCCGGCCTCTGAGCAGAAGGCTGGCAATGTGCCCCTGGTTGATTGCTTGAACAATGTCGACTGCGCGACGTTCTTGAATGGCCAGCCCGATCCGTTCCATGAGTCCCAATCGCCGCTCGACAGCAACGACACTCGGATGCAGCAGGTGACCTACGCCAACGGGCTGCTGACGGGGGCGCTCGATACTGCGCTCGTCGACGCCAACGGCCACACCAAAGCCGGCATCGAATGGTTCGTGGTGCGTCCCAGTGGTGAGGACGGGGCTCGGCTCGTGAGCCAGGGTTACTTCGGCGTCAAGAACAACAACGTCAACTACCCGGCGATCACCATGAACGCGAGCGGTAAGGGCGTGATGGCCTTCACCCTGGTCGGAAACGATCACTATCCGAGCGCGGCGTTCACCTCCTTCAGCGCCTCGGGCACCGGCCCGCTTCAGGTGGCGGCCGAGGGCGTCGGTCCCTCCGATGGGTTCACCGGCACGTTCTACTTCAATTTCCCGAATCCGCCCCGTCCACGCTGGGGCGACTACGGCGCGGCGGTGGTCGATGGAAACAGCTTCTGGATGGCGTCGGAGTACATCGGCCAGACCTGCACGCTGGCCCAGTACGAGTCCGGTGCCTTCGGGAGTTGCGGCGGAACGCGGACTGCGCTCGCCAACTGGTACACGCGGATTACCCACGTGTCGGCTGGCGGCGACAATGGCGACGGCGGCGGCGGCGGCGACGGCGGCAACAACTAACTGAGTTAGCCGATTATGTCGAGGGCCGGTCTGCGGACCGGCCCTCGTCGTCTGTCAGGAGTAAGCGCCTCCACGGTTGAAGCAACCGACCGCTGGACGGTGGCCGCAGCCAGGTAGGCGTTCCGAGCGTGAGTTACATGGCTCGCGACAGAGCCGCTAGGTGGCATCTGGTCTAACGGGCTGGCTATTTGGGTCGCCCTCGCACCGGTCCTCGGCGATCAGTTCAGCGATCACCTCTCGAACGCCCGCGCCGGCCTCGCCGCGGGTCACGTACTTGGCCCCCGCCTTGAGGGCGTCGAGCGCGTTCGCCACCGCGACGCCGCACCCGCACATGGCCAGAAATGCCTGGTCGTTCTCGGCGTCGCCCAGGCCGACAACGGCCTGCGGGGATAATGCCAACTGCTCCAGCGCCGCGCGCAGCCCCGTCGCCTTGTCGACCGAGGCGGGCAGCACCATGACCGAACCTTTATTGAGGATCACCTGCAGCTCGAGGCCGAGCTCCTTGATCACGTCGACCACGGCCGTTTCGTTGGGCTGGACCGTGGCGACGACCACCTGACCGACCCAGATGGGCGCGACGCCGCGGCGTTGGAGCGCCTCGACGAAAGGCGACGGAGGTGGCGGGGCGAGGACCAAAGTTTCACTCGTCGCCGGGCGATAGAGGACACCGCCGTTTTCGGCCACGACGGCGTCGAAGAGCATGGCCTCGGGGAAGACGCGGAGCAGATCGCTCAGCTGGCGCCCGGTGACCAGGAGGAGCTTGCGACCGCTCCCGGCGAGCCGCTGGAGGGCCGCAACGGTTTCGCGATCGACCGCCCCATCCGTGGCCAGCGTGCCGTCGTAGTCAGTCGCCAGGGCGAGGTAGCGCACCGGCTAGACGCGCTTTGGCGGGGAGCCGGCCGCGAGGATGATGCGGATCGGGCGATCGTGTCGCAGGTAGTCCCACGCCCACGATGCGAGCGCGCTGATGCGATTGCGGAAGCCGATCAGGTAATAAACGTGGACGAAGAGCCAGGTCAGCCATCCGAGGAAACCGGTGAATTCCAGTCCGCCGGGCAAGTGCGTCACCCCCGCGTTGCGTCCCACCGTGGCCATGGTGCCCTTGTCGACGTAGTGAAATGGCGTGCGCTCCCCCTGCACGCCACGAACCTCGTCCGTGATGGTGCGCGCCACGTACCGCCCTGCCTGCATCGCCGGCGGCGAGAGCATGGGCAAGTCGCGCTCGCCGACGCGCGGTGAGGCGGCGTCGCCGATGGCGAACCCGCCCGGCGCCCCCGCAATTCGCATCCAGGGGTCGACCTCGATGCGCGCATTCCGAAAGCGGGGGAGGGGCGCCTCGCCAATAGGGTCGTTGGGCCGCACCCCCGCCGACCAGATGATGGTCGAACATGCGATCGCCGTCCCGTCGGAGAAGGTCACCGAGTGGCGATTAGCGTTCTTGACCAATGCGCCGCTGCGGACCTCGACGCCTCGTCGTGAGAGCACGCGCTGGGCGTAACGGCCGAGACGCACCGAAAAGGCATTGAGCAAGCGCTCCGTACCTTCCACAAGGATGATCCGGATCTCGGCACGCGAGATCTGGTGATAGTCCTTGCCGGCCACGATGGCCATCAACTCGCTGAGCGCTCCCGACGATTCGACACCGGTGGGGCCACCCCCGACGACGACGAACGTCAGCAGGGCCCGACGTACCTGCGGATCGGGCTCGGCATCGGCGTGCTCGAGGCAGGTCAATACGTGGTTACGCAACCGGGTGGCGTCTTCGAGCGACTTCAGGCCCAACGACACGCGGGCCACCTCCTGGTTGCCGAAGTAGTTGTCGGTGCTGCCGGTCGCCATCACCAGGTAGTCGTAGCTCAGTGGAGGGCCGGCATCCAGCCGGACCACCTTTGCGGCGAGGTCGACGCGCGTTACCGTCGCCTGGCGAAATCGCACATTGGGCGAGTGGCGAAAGATCGTTCGCAGCGGATACGCGATGTCACTCGGATTCAACAAGCCGGTCGCCACCTGGTAGAGCAGCGGTGTGAAGAGATGGTAGTTGTGCTGGTCCAGCAAGATGACGTCGACCGGCTCGCCGTCGAGCTTGCGGGCACAGGCGAGGCCGCCGAACCCGGCACCCACGATCACGACGCGCGGACGCCCCTCAGCCATGACGGCTTGCTAGATCGCGGCCATGCGTCGGAGGCGCATGCGCGGTCCGAAGCGTGGAGCCTGGATCCCGCCGAGGGTCAGCAGCCGGATCACGCGGGCCCGATGTCCACGATAGGGTTCGAGCAACTCGAGCATGCGAGCCTCGCTGCCGCGCGCCTCACCGGCCAGCGCCCACGCGACCTGGTGCGGCAGATGGTAGTCGCCCAGGGACACGACGTCCGGATCGCCGAAGGCGACGACCGACACTTCCGCTGCGGACCAGGGACCGATGCCGGGTAGCGTGGTCATGAGCCGGCGAGCCTCGAGCGGATCCATGGTGACCGTCGCCTCGAGCCGGCGAGCCCGTGCGGCGGCCGTCTGAATCACGGCGAAGCGCCGGCGCTCGATGCCGAAGCGATGCACCTCCCAGTAGGGGGTGGCGAGGATCCGTGCCGGCTCGGGCGATAGCAGCAGACCGGCAGGGCCCGGTGCCGGCTCACCAAGTGCGCGCACCAGGCGGCTGTATGAGGCGTACGCCTCGACGCTCGCCACCTTCTGCTCGAGAATGGTGGGCAGGAGGGCTTCAAATACCAGTCCGGTTCGCCCCAGGCGCAAACCCGGGTGGTGGCGGTGCAGGTCCGCTAGCAGCCGGTGCTCGGGCTGGAACGTGTTCGGCTGATCGTCGAAGCCCGCCAGCGCCGGCGTCTGACTGACGATCCACCGGGCCCCCGGCCCCCACGCATCGGCGGTCAGCCGGTCTGCCCCGATACCGAGGCGGAGCGAAGCGGGACCGTCGGGGGTGCGCGCGGCGCGCCAGACCTCGTCCTCCCCAAGGCGGATGGTGGGATCGGACGGCCCACGCTGGAGGTGGCCGAGTGTCAGGCCAAGGTCGAGCGGGAAGGGGAGGGCGAAGGCGGCGCTGGCTGCGGGTGAGGGCACAGGCCAACCATAGCGCCAGCCATGACGCCGGAGCATGGTCGCAAAAGACGGGCCGAATCGACGAGCTTGAGTACGTAAGGCCGACTGTGCTACGTATTATCAAGTCAAGTGATAGAAGGGGTTCAGGATTGAGGAGACGACTGGCATGATTCGCTGCGCCTGGTGCGGGGCTGAGAACTACGCGATCGACAGCTGGTGCGCGAGTTGCTCGCGGCATCTCGATTGGGCGCCGCCCGCCAAGGCGGCCGTCTTGATGCCACCACCCCCGCCGCAAGCCTTGACGACACCATCCCCGTCGCCAGTGGTAATGGATTCCCCGATTTCCGATCGGACGACCCAGCGCCGGCGGCGCGTCGTACTGGCACCGGCGGTTGCCGTCGTGGCCCTGGCGATGGTGCTGGCCTTACCGGTCGCGATCCGGTTCGCGGCTGCTGGTCGCTCGGAGCTACCCTCCTTGCCGAACACTGCGATCCGACCGGCAGCGCCTGCGGCACCGGCCAGCTCCACGGCACCGACGGCACCCGTACCCACACCCGACGCCACCCCCACCCCTGATGCCGCGGCAGCGCCCGCCGAGAATGGCACCCAGCCCGTGGCGCCTGTTCAACCCGTCCCGACGACCGAGGCGCCGCCGGCCGCAGCGCCCCAGCCGGCCGCCGGCGATCCCACCGCCGCCATTGCGCGTTTCTATCAGGATGTTTCCGGCCACGACTTCGCTGCCGCCGCCGCGCTGTGGAGCGCCGGGATGCAGGCGCGCTATCCGCCGGCCGTGTACATCGATCATCGGTTTGCCGCGACTCAGCAGATCAACCTCCAGGCGGCGCGAATCGTTGGCAGCCGCGGCGGCCAGGCGGTCGTCTACGTTCGTGTAGTCGAGGTCCTCGATGGCCAAACCCGGCACTGGGTGGGGACCTGGCAGCTGGTGAATACCGAGTCAGGGTGGCTCCTGGACCGACCCAATCTGCGGTCGGAGACGTGAAATGCTGAAATTGGGCTCGAGGCCGAAAGCGCTGGGGACCCCGGTCCTGTGCCCCGCCTGCCGCCATCCCAACCTGGGCATCGATATCTGGTGCGAGCGCTGTCGCTGGCCGCTGGATTGGAATGGCCAGAAGCCCGTCGAGGCGCTCCCGCTGGTCGCGGCCGCGAGCCCGCCTTCAGCAATGCCGAGAAGCGAAACGCCGGCGTCGGCGCCGATCGTCGCTCCTGAACCGCCAGACCCACCAGCGACCGAGGCGATCGCCACGGTCGTGCCTGAGGCGCGTCCGGCCCGCGCCTTTCGACCGCCAAGGCTCAGCATGCCGGCGCTCACCTGGCCCAAGGTGGCCATGCCGCGGTTCACTCTGCCGCGCCTGCGGGCGCCACGGGTGCCCCGACTCCGCGTGCCCCAGGTGCCCCGGATCGGGCTGGTGGTCGCGGCGATCCTGGCCGTCCTGCTGATCGTGCCGCTCGCCTACGTGCTACTGCCCGCCGGTCGTGCCGCGGTGGCTCGCCAGGCGGCGGCCAGTCACCTGCCATCGACCAACGCCGCACCGGTCGTCGATACGGCACAAGCGGCGGCGATCGCGGGGGTGTCAGCGAAGACCCATTTGCCCTACCGCACAGGCAAGTGCGCGGCCAATGCACCGTGCCTCACCGTGGCGAGCCAAACGACGGGGAAGGACGCGGCGGCCGTTGTTTTTTCCACGGCCAGCTCGGCGGCGCGGCAATGTGTCGCTTACGTCTATCGCGGCGACGGGCACTGGCATTTCCTGGACGCGGTTTGCGGCCTACCCGATCAGCTGAGCCCGATGGTCAATCACGATGCCACCGTCCATGTGCCAGGTAACTGCGCCAACGTGCGCGACGGAGCCAGCCTCAACGCCGGAGTGATCGCTTGCCTCAAAGACGGCAACACGGTCCACATCGACGGCGGGCCAACCTACGCTGATGGCCGGCTCTGGTGGCATGAGCCGCAGGGCTGGATGGCCCACGATTTCCTGACGGGGCCGTAGTCCCCCACTCTGCGCTCGGCAGCGGGGGGACAGGCTCCCCGGTTACTTAGTGGCGTTCGTCGGGCGCCTGTGAGCGCAACCGCTTGACCATTTCGAGCAGCATCTTGTAGGTGATGCTGGCGTTGTCCATCAGTAAGGGCTTGACCTCCCAGGACACGAGGGTCAGGCACACTGTGTCGCTCTCGGCACGAACGTCGGCCGTCCTTGGACCGCCGTCCAGCACGGAGATCTCGCCAAAGAACAGACCGGGTCCCATGGAGGCGACCCGCTGGCCGTCGCGGATCACCGCGACATTGCCTTCCTTGATGATGTAAAGCCCGTGCCCACTGGCGCCGGATTTGACGATCGTGGAGCCCGCGGCGTAGCGCTGCTCCTTGATCAGCTTCCCGAGCATATCCAACTCTTTGCGGTCGAGCCCGCTAAAAAGGGGCACCCGCCGCAGCGATTCGGTGGGATCAGTCTTGACAGCCATCGATTCCTCCTGCGTTTTGACAGCGCGCCCACTACGATACCGCACCCAGTCGTTCGACGCCGCGCCCCTGACGGTGCGGAGGGGAGGAAGGGAAGGGACCCTCCCCCCGGAGGGGGGAGGGAACTCAGAAATCTCTAGCGGGCTTTGACCGCGGCCAGGAGCTGCATCTTCAGCTCTTCCATGCGAGTACCAAGATCCTCGAGCTGCTGCTTCGAGAGGACCTTCCTCACCTTGGGGAAGAGCTCGTCCTCCTCTTCGCCGACGTGATGCATCACGTCCTCCTTGAGGACCTTGAGGGCGGCGGCCCAAACGTCGGTGTGCTTGTCCGTTTGCTCGAGGTCCGAGAGGACCATCTTGATTTGCTTGTGCTCTTCGATCGACTCGAGCACGAGGTCGCGGGTAGGCTCGGCCTCTTTTGTGGCCGGATAGAAGATCTTCTCCTCGATCTCGGCGTGAACGCTCAGCTCGCGGTCGAGCTCCGGAAACAGCTTCTTGCGGTCTTCCTTCTTCTCCATCGCCGCGAAGATCTTCTCGACCTTCTTGTGATCCTCTTTCAGTAACTCAACGGCGTCCATATTTGCCTCCTGCAAGTGTGGCTATATCAAATCGTGATATCGAGCATATCAGGAGTGAGGCAAGGACGGCAAGGAACAAGGCGCTGGCGGAAACTCCGTCAGCCGCCCAGGTGCGCGGCCTGGAACTGGTTGCGAAGCTTCCAGATGCCGTCGACGTAGGTTCGGCTACTCGGGTAGATCCCATAGCGCAGGACGCCGTTCAGCCCCTGGTAGTAGGCGGCGAGGGCCAGCTTGGGATCGTGGAGCCGATCCAGGTAGGACCGCAGGAGGGCAGCTCCCAGCTCGGCGTTGTCGACCGGATTATTGAGGTTGACCCGGCGATGCAGCAG
>JALYYE010000065.1 GCA_030946735.1 Candidatus Dormiibacterota bacterium | reverse complement strand
GACTGCTTTTGGTTCGGCGCGTCGAGGAACTCAGCTGGCCAGCAGCCCAGGTGGCCGAGGCGGCCGGCGTGTCTCGGGCCACGGTGTACAAATGGCTTCGTCGGTTCCGGAGCGAGGGCCAGCCGGGTCTGCAGGACCGGAGCTCCCGACCGAAGCGATCACCCCGAGCCCTGTCTGCCGAGCAGATCACGCGGATCGTCAAACTGCGGCGTGGACTCAAGCGCGGGCCGCATCGGCTCGCCCCTCTGTTGGGACATCCGCGGTCGACCATCTACGCCGTGCTGCGGCGTCAGGGCTGCGCCCGGCTGCGGGACTTCGACCGCGTCACCGGGCGGCCACTCCGATACGTTCGGCACCAGCCAGGCGAGCTGGTGCACGTCGACGTCAAGAAGCTTGGCGTCGTGCCTCCAGGCGGCGGTCACCGGATGCTGGGGAAGATGCTGGCGGCACGTCGCCACCGAGACCGTGGCTACGACTGTGTCTACGTCGCCGTCGATGACGCCACCCGGGTGGCCTATGTGCGGGTCTTTGCCGATCAGTCGGAACGGTCAGCGATCCAATTCGTCCAAGCTACCCGCGATTTCTTTGCCGGATATGGCGTCCGCGTCGAGCGGATCATGACCGACCAGCATCGGGCCTTCCGGACCTCGAAGGCTTTTCACGCGGCCTTAGCCGAGTTGGGGATCCGGCATGTGCTGACTCGACCCTACCGTCCCCAAACCAATGGCAAGGCGGAGCGGTTCATCCAGACCCTGCTCGCGGATTGGGCTTATGTCCGACTGTTCCGAAACAACGCCGAGCGGCTTCGAGCCTTACCTCGCTGGGTTCGCTTCTACAATCACAGCCGACCCCATTCCGAGCTCGGCAACCGACCGCCGTGGGTCTACTTTGTCAACAAGGTCCGTGGGAACCACAGTTAGCTCGCGGCGATTGGCGGCATCCCTTCGCTGTCGTGAGACGAGCCGCTCGACGTTTCGTCCCAGTCATTGGCCTCCGCCGCGGCGATCCGCGCCGCGACCGCCGATTTGACCTCCGGCGCGACGACGACGACCGGTGGGACCGCCTCTCCGAGGAGCAACCGGTCCAGTTCCGGGCCGTCGATGGTCTCGACAAGCTGCAGGTGCTCCGCGATGCGAACCAGGGTCGCGCGGCGGGTCTTGCAAATGTCGTAGGCGTGCTGGTAAGCCGCATCGGTCAGGGCCTTGACCTCGGCGTCGACGTCGGCCGCGGTCAGCTCCGAGAAGAACTGGCTGTCGCCATCGCCTTTTCGATGCAACGTGACCAGACCGAGTCGCTCACTCATCCCGAACTCGCACACCATCTGGCGCGCGATGCTCGTCGCATGTTCGATGTCCTGCTTGGCGCCGGTGGTAACGTCGCCGAAGATGATCTCTTCCGCGGCGCGGCCGCCCATGGCAGCGGCCATGCGCGCCATCAACTCGGACTTCGACGTCAGGTAGCGGTCCTTCAGCGGCAGCTGGATCGTGACGCCCAGCGCCTGGCCGCGCGAAACCACCGACACCTTGTGCACCGGGTCGCTCTTTGCGATCGACTTCATCACCAGGGCATGGCCGACCTCGTGGTAGGCGATGATCGCCTTTTCCTCCGGCGTGATCACGCGGCTGCGCTTTTCGGGGCCCGCCATCACGCGCAGGCTGGCCTCCTCGAGCTCCACGCTGCCGATCGCCAGTTTCTTGTTTCGCGCCGCCAGGATGGCGGCCTCGTTGAGGAGATTGGCCAGGTCGGCGCCGGTGAAGCCCGGCGTCTGCCGCGCCACCACGTCGAGGTCGATGTCCTCGGCGAGCGGCTTGTGCGCCGCGTAGAGGCTCAGAATCGCGCGCCGGCCGTTGAGGTCAGGCGCGTCGATCGCGACCCGACGATCGAACCGACCAGAGCGCAGCAGCGCCGGGTCGAGCACGTCCGGGCGGTTGGTGGCGGCGATCACGACCACGGCGCAGTCAGTATTGAAGCCGTCCATCTCGACCAGCAGCTGATTGAGGGTTTGTTCGCGTTCCTCGTTGGTGCGGACCTGTGCCCCGCCACGCTTGCGGCCGAGCGCATCGATCTCATCCAGAAAGACGATGCACGGGGCATTCTTCTTGGCATGCTTGAAAAGGTCACGCACGCGGGCGGCGCCGACGCCGACGAACATCTCGACAAAATCCGAGCCGCTGAGCGAGTAATAAGGAACCTTGGCCTCGCCCGCCACCGCACGCGAGAGGAGCGTCTTGCCGGTGCCAGGCGGGCCGACGAGCAGGATCCCGCGTGGCATGCGTGCGCCCAGCTGACCGAAACTGCCGGGCGCCTTCAGGAATTCGACGACTTCCTCGAGTTCGCGTTTCGCTTCGTCGACGCCCACCACCTGGGAGAAGGTGACTGGGTCGCCCTCACCGGCGCCGGCGTCGGCCAGATGCTTGGTCATCGCCCCCATGGGATTACCCAGAAGGTTCGACCGCCGCAGCAGGATGAAGAGAAGCGACAGGAGCACCAGCAGCCCCAGCAGGTTCGGCAGGACATTCGCGACCGAGGTCTCGTCGGTGGACTGGACCGCGATCTTTACGTTGTGGCTACGCAAGTATTGCTCGGTCGATGCCATCGATGTTTCCTTCTCGATGGTCCACGACTGCCGGCCCGCAGTGTCCGTCAGCACGATGCGCTGGCCGCTGATGCTGGCCGCGACGATCTGGCCGCGATCGACACGATCCAGGACGTCGCTGATCGGCACGCTTGGCTGGTTCCAGACGGTGTTGGCCCCCGAGTGGCCAAGGAACCAGAGGCCGCCAATGATCAGCAGGCCTAGTCCGGCCAATGCGGGGATGACCACGCGCTTGCGGCGAAGCCCCGATGGGACCGAAAGACGGCGAAAGAATGTTTTCATTGGTTCCTCAACCCCTCTCCTTAGTACGCGACTGGCTGGTCGGGTAGTGCGATCAACGCCTTCGCCGCGATTCCTCCGGCGCTGTATCGCTGCCAGAAGGGGAAGGCTGTGATGGCTTGTTGCTCTTCGCCGGTGACGCCATTGTCGGCGTTGGCCAGCCGATAGTAGGACCAGCTGACGCCACCCTGGGCGCGAGTTTCATTCATGGAGGTGACGATCTCATCGCCCGGCGGGGCGCCTGGTGTCCCGTACTCGGGCGCGGCATCGTAGGCCTGGGCGGTGATCGTCAACGGACGCTTGTAGGGGTTGACGCCCGGGTCATGGAACTGCTGGAAGACCTGGTCGACGTACGCCCGTGTCCCGTCCGTGCCGCTGTACTGCGGGAGCCCGGTCGCCCGCCAGTACACCATCGGCGCGAAGACCTGGCAGAAGCGCGACATCGTAGCGTAGGCGTAGCCGGGATGATCGTAGGGGGTGGGCAGCGTGCTCGCGATCAGCAGGTAGCGCTCGCCGAGCCCATTCATGCCGGGGATGCCCGAGCGGATACCTGAAAGGTACTGGCCAACGTTTGGATCCGAGGTGTTGTCACCCTCGATCGTCAGCGCCAGCCCATCCAGGCGCTGCCCCTGTTCCTCGAACTGCGCCGCCGCCAACGCATCGGCCGTGTCCGAGGTTGGGTCGTTGAGCATCGGCTCGATCCAACCAAGGATGCTCACGCCGTGCGCGTGCGCGATCGGCAGCAGGTCCTGCAGCGCCGAGGCGCCGTAGAAGTGGCGACGCGAGTCGGCGATCCGGATGTAGAGGTGGCTGAGGTCGGCTCGAACCGCGGCATCGATTATGGCGGCGGCGCGGTCGGCGTCGGGATCGTTCCAGTCACCGTCGAAGATCATCAGCCAGGCGCCCTTGCCCTTGACCCCATCGAGCGGTGAGCGCGGCGCTTGGGCAAACGGCCGGGCGGTGACGGGCACCTTGACCAGCGCGGCGATCGGGCGGCCGAAGCTGTGCAACACCTGGGCGGCCTGGGCTTGCTCCTGGGCGCGCGCCTCCAGATAGGCCCGCAGGCCGAAGGGCGGTGTGAGCAGCGCGAGAAGCACTACGCCCAGCACAACCTTTCCTCCAAACGCCGTGACTTGCCGTAAGATGCCCGACATGCTCGAAGGGACGGCTCGCGCCCCGTTCGGGCGTGACACTAATGGCAAGCTCGGGCGCGTTCAAGCGCGGGGTCCCACGGCTAAGGTGATAGCCCCCGCACAGTCAATAGGTGACCTTTACCGCGCCGTCACAGAGCGTTCGCGGCGCGCCACAATCCGCGCAAACCGCGTCGACGTTGGCAGTTTATCACTAATGATGATATGTTGGGTATAATGGTTTACAGTATTGCGTTCTGGAGGGCATCACTTGGCATTGCCGCATAAATCCAGCGAGGTCTCCGACATGTTCGACATCGAGCCACGCACGCTCTTCGTTTACGAGAGTGAAAACCTGATCGCGCCCGAGCGGACCCCCACCCAGCGGCGACGCTACTCGCGTCGCGACATCGAACGCATCCGGCTGATTAGGGAGCTCACCACCGTCCACGGGATCAACCTGGCCGGCGTCAAGGTCATCTTTTCGTTGATGGAAGCGGCCGTGCAGAGCCGGCTCCAGATCCCTGAGACCGAGTTTCCGGAGCTCGCCGGCGCCCGCCATCTCTGGGCCTGAGCCCGCTCCGGCAGCGACTCTCCCAATTCGCGCCTGCTGACATTCTGCTCGGTCTCGACTTCGATGGCACACTCGCGCCCATCGTGGCGGACCCCGACCAGGCGGCGGCGCCCCCGGAGGCGATCGGCCTCCTCAGCGAGCTCAGCCGCTACGTAATGCGGATCGCGGTGATCAGCGGGCGCGACACCGATGCGCTCGCGGCTCGCCTGCCCATCGACGGCCTCATCTTTGTGGGCAACCACGGATTGGAGGAGCGCAATGGCGAGTCGCGGTTAGTGGCAGCTGCCGCGCCCTACGCCGCGGCGCTCGAGCGTGCCGCTTACACCCTCAGCCGGCTCGACCTGGCCCGGATGCCCGGGGTGCGCGTCGAACGCAAGCGCGCGGGCGTGACGGTTCACTTTCGCAACGCCGCGGACCCATCGGCGGTGCAAGCATCGCTGCGAGGTCCACTGGAGCGGATCGCAGCAGGTGAGCATCTCACGCTGCATGCCGGTCGCATGATTTGGGAGCTGCGACCACCGCTCGCCATCGACAAGGGTCAGGTGCTCGACCGGCTCGTCGCGGCCATCCATCCGAAAGCCATCGTCTATCTGGGTGACGACGTCACCGATGCGGACGCCTTCAGGGCTCTCAAAGGCATGGCCGGTGTCGAGACCATGGCCGTGGGTGTCCGATCCGACGAGGTGCCCGACGCGATCTTCGCCGACTGCGAACTGTTGGTCGATGGCGTCGCCGGGGTGATGCAGCTGCTCCGCGAGTTGCGGGACCTCAGCCGCCCCTAGATCGAACCCTCGCGCCCCAGCGGGACGGTTTCCTCTCTGGCCACCTCGGGTTGCCGCGCCGCCAGGGGTTCGACCAGGTCCCGAATGTCCTGCAGCTGCGCCGAGATCCAGCGTGCGACGTCGTTCTGCTGCACGACGGCGCGCATCTTTTCAGCTCGTGCATGCCGTTCCACCGGATCCATTAGCAGCGCCCGGTGAAGAGCCTGTGCGGTTGCGTCGACATCGAAGGGATTGATGGTGATCGCCCATTCACCGAGCTCTTCATGTGTGCCGGCATTCTCCGAAAGGACCAGGGCACCCCCGCGGCGGTTTACTGTGATCCCTTCCTTGGCGACCAGGTTCATACCGTCGTAGATGGGATTGACCAGCAGCACATCGAACTGCTTGTAGCCGGCCACCGCCCGGTTCATATCGTCGCGCTGCTCCAACCGGATCGGTTGCCAGTCGCCGGACGCGTATCGGCCGTTGATGATGCGTGCGATCTGCACCACCTGGCGGGCGTACTCACGATATTCCGGAACATTCTGGCGCGTTTTCTGCAGCATCGCCCAGAAGATGACGCGCCGGTGCCACTCGGGATGGGCCTGCAGGAGTCGCTCGTAGGCCATGAAGCCGCGAATGATGTTCTTGGAAAGGTCCATGCGGTCGACCCGATAGACGAGTTGCTCGGGACGCCAGCGCAGTACCTCGCGCTCCGCTCGCTCCACCGCCGGACTGGCCGCGCTTCGCTCGAACTCGCGAACGTCGATCGAGATCGGATAGCGACGCACCCAGACGGTGCGGCCCCGATAGAAGGCGGTTTGCTGGCGCAGGTCGACCGGCAGCCCCATGTTCTCCTCGCAGGTCAAGAGGAAGTTGCGCACGTCCGAGTGGGTCTGGAGGCCGATGATGTCCGCCGCCAGCAAGCCGTCCATGATCTCATCGCGCATGTAGTGCGGCAGCACCTTCCAGTACTGCGGCGTCGGCCAGGGAATGTGGACGAAATGCTGGAGAACCGCGTCGGGTAGTTCACGCCGAACCAGCCGGGGCACCAAGTACAGGTGATAATCATGCGAAAGGACGAGCGGCCGCTTCCGGCCGCGCCGGGCTTCACGGATGATCTGCTGCGCGAAGAGCTGGTTCACCATCCGGTATCCCTCGGTCCAGGCGCGGTGGGTGCTGTCGTCGAGCACGGGGGCTTCCGCCAGGTTCCACAGGTAATGCTGCACGAACCAAAGCAGGGGATTGGCGATGGTGTTGTAGTACATGTCGTACGCCAGCCGCGGCGGATTGACCCAGCTCACCTGGAAGCGCGAGCCGTCCGTCGTCTCCACGATCATCGGTTCCCCGCCGTTTCCCAACTCCAGCTCACCCTCGAAGCCGTCGCGCACGCAGGCGACCCAGACCGCTCCGGTCGCCTGGGCCAGCCCGGACAGCCCGGTCACCAGCCCGCCCGAACCCCGTACGAAGTGCTCCCGATCAGCTGGGTCCGGCGCCAGGTCAACCGGAGGCCGGTTGGCGGCCACGATGGGGTAGAAGTCTTTGAGGAGTCGCCGGGTGTACTGCTCGATCGCCAGCATCGCTCGTCTACTGTACCCGGCACCCGCGGGATCGCCCCGGAATGACCCACGCAGGTTGCGCGGTTGGTCAATATATGATACCGTGGATATAAAGTTAAGGGCCAGGCAGGCGGGGCGTGTGTGGCGCCCAAGGGGTGAGAGCGTGGGAAAACGGAAGCGAACATCGGCGATCGCCCCCGGCCGGGCGGTCTTCACGCCCAGTATCGCGAGCGAGATCCTCAATCTGCATCCGCGCACGCTGATGATCTACGAGAGTGAGAACCTCATCAAGCCGCAGCGGACGGCCACCAATCGGCGGCGATACTCAGAAGACGATATCCGGCGTGTCCGGGTGATCCAGTTCCTCACCCGTCAGAAGGGCGTCAACCTGGCGGGCGTCAAGTACGTGCTGCGGCTGATCAACTCCCTGGGCAACCAGGGCCTTGACCTGAACCAGGTCCGCGAACTGGACACGCTACAGGAAGTGTCCGGAAACGGCCTCAGCGCATAGTTTCAGTACTGTCCGCCGCCTTTTCCACATCGGGGGCGGCTATTTGCGAAACCGCTTGACAGCCTTTCGCAACTATGTAACAGTAGGCATATCAGCTTTCGTACGTAAGAGTCAACCGTATTCGGGGGTCAGTGAAGGGAGCGATTGAGATGCTGAGCGATGCGATTGAGGAAATACACCGCGAGTTTGAGGCAGCGGCCGACCGGCGTAACCAGGAGCTGAAGCGGCGGGCCGACGTCCGGCGGGTCGACGAGTTTCTCCTCTCCATTGAGGACATCATCGAGAATCGGCGTGGCGCGGTTCCCGCACCGCTGATGGATGACATCACCCGCTTCGTGCGCCCACTGAGCCGCAAGCTGCTGCGCGCGCTCAACCGCAACGTGACGCGTGACCCGGTGCGAGTGCTGGACGTCCTCTTCGATTGCCAGCAACTCCTGCT
>JALYYE010000057.1 GCA_030946735.1 Candidatus Dormiibacterota bacterium | reverse complement strand
TCCCGCCCGGATCCTCCTGGGTCGGCGTCAACCCCAGTTTGTCGCGATAGAAAGCCTTGGCGCGAGCCATATCCTGTGCCGGAAGCGCCGCTGCCGCACGTAGTGGTTTAAACATTGCCCACCTCCTGTTGTCGCGAGCATAGCACCGACGGTGCGCGATGGCCGCAGCAAAGCGTGCCACTCGCGTCCCGAGCTTCAATCAAGTGTTTAATTGAGAACGAATGAGCCCGATCGCCGCCACGCATTCAGTCCGCTCGCGCAAGGAAGACCGCCAGCAGGCACTGGTTAAGGCTGGGTTCAACCAGATCGCGCAGCGGGGTTTCGAGGGACTCCGCACGCGCGAGGTCGCGGCGGACGTCGGCCTGAACATCGCGACCCTCCACTATTATTTTCCCACCAAGGAGGCGCTGATCCGGGGCGTGGTGGCGCATGCCATGGATCGGTTTCGCTCGACGCTCGCGCCGCACGGCTCGCCGGCCGATCAGCTTCGCAACCATCTGCGGGCCGTGCGCAAGCTGCTGCGCGACGAACCAGAAGTCGGTGCGGTCATGAGCGAACTCGCCCTCCGCTCGGCACGGGACCCCTCGTTGGCACGGATCATGGGCGAGGCATTCCAGGCCTGGCATCGAACGCTCCGGGGCTTGCTAAAGCGGGCGGCCCGGGACGGCTACTTGGCGCGCGAGCTCGACACCGACGACGTGGCGGCCCTCATCATGGCGACCCTGACGAGCATGACGCTTCCGAGCACGGCCGGCGCCGAGCGCACCGAGCGGGCCTTCCGTCAGTTGGAACGGTGGCTGGGACTCGTGCCACAACGGCCACGGAATAGATCAAGCAACTGATTGATTGAAGGTATAGACTAACGTCAATCACCTGCTTGAAACCTGGAGGCGCCACCATGATGCCAGCACAGCAAATGGATCCACCGCACGGGAAAGCCCGCGTACCCTTTTTCGTTCCGCTGTTCAATCCCATCGCTCGCCGAATGCTCCGAGGCGGTGTGCCGCTCGGTCCCAATGCCCTCCTCACCGTCCGCGGGCGCAGCAGCGGCATCGATCGAACGACCCCGGTGGCCATCGTCGCGATCGGCGGTCGCCGCTGGGTGATAGCCACCTTTGGCGAGGTGAACTGGGCGAAGAACCTGCGCGCCGCCGGCGCCGCAACATTAACCGTCAACCGCCGGCCGGAGGCGATCGCGGCCAGGGAGCTGCCCAAGGTCGAGGCCGCCGCCTTTTTTCGCGACATTCTCACCCCGTATGTGAGTCACCTGCCCCTGGGCCGCTGGATGCTCGGCACGATGCTGGGGGCGCGTGAGATTTTCACGGATCCGGAGAGCGCGGCCCTGGGCCATCCGGTGTTCGAGGTACGCCCCCGCGCTAGTGGTGGTTCAGACGCGACAGCGGTGCGACCGGCGTAGCGACGATAGGAGCCACGAAATCTTGACGCTCCGACTTGTGGAGCCATTCCGGCGTGGCCCGCTCAACTCCTGGAGGCTGATGTCCACGCGGGCTCCGCTTCCCGTGGCGATCGCCTCCAGGTCGCTGCGCAGTTGATCGACGGCCGATGCTGCCATCAACGTCGTGACCGGGAGCGCCGTCACGCCCTGACTCGCATATGCAACGCGGCCGACCAGGGTCAGGATGCAGGCGAGTACCAAATACATGACCAGGCGCAGCAGCGCCCGGAGCGGACCACCCCTCATCGCTACGGCTGAGCCCATCCGCCCTCGCTAAGGGATCCCTGTGAGAGCGATGAGAACACGCCTCGATTCGCTGTTCATGCCATCGCAAACCGCTGACAAAGCGGTAACGGCTAAAGGCTCGGGTCGGGCACCTCGACAACAACGTGCACGCCGAAGGGTGAACGGTTGTAGGAAGCCGCCACCAGCCCGCCGATCAGGCCGCCCACCAGGGCGGCGAACAGGCCCAGCAGGAGACCGGCGACGGGAACAACGATGAACCACGACGATTGGACTCGCTGCAGGAGTGGGACTTGGCCGCCAAAGGGTAGGAGCTGCTCGGTCACACCGAGGGTCAGGCTGAGGTCACGCTGCCAGCTGAGAATGGCCCCGGCGAACCAGGCGAGCGCGGCACCGAGCACGCAGCCCGCGACCAATCCCAGCGCAAAGCCGGTCCAGCCGCCGGCGATGATGGCAGCCCGAACCGAGATCGCCAGGACGCGTCCGCTGACCTGATGCATCAGGACACCATCGCCCGGCGCGGCGGCCGGCGCCGCAGGAGCAG
>JALYYE010000049.1 GCA_030946735.1 Candidatus Dormiibacterota bacterium | reverse complement strand
GCGACGCCGAGGCGGGTTGCCCAGATTCGGTCAACCGGGGACGGCGAACCGCCGCGCTGCAAATGGCCGAGGACCGTGACCCGGGTCTCGAAGCCCGTCGCCTCCTCGATGCGGGTGCTGAGCGCATCGCCCACGCCTTGCTTGGCAAGCTGAACGTGGCCGAAGGCGTCTCGCTTCTCGGCGGCGGCCCCCACCGCCATCGCCGGCTCGAGCGCCCGCATCTTCACCCCTTCAGCCACGACGATGATGCTGAAATCCTTGCCTTCACCACGGCGGTGATGCAAATGCTCGACGACCGCCTCGAGCTCGGCCGGAAACTCCGGGATGATGATCATGTCGGCGCCGCCCGCGAGCCCTCCCACCATCGCGACCCACCCGGTGTCTCGACCCATCACCTCGACCACCATCACCCGATGGTGCGCGGAGGCGGTGGTGTGCAGCCGGTCGAGGGCCTCGACCACGACGCCGACGGCTGTGTCGAAGCCGATGCAGAACTCGGTGACCGACAGGTCGTTGTCGATCGTCTTCGGGACGCCGACCACCGGATAGCCAGCGTCGCTCATCGCGGCTGCGACCGACAGCGTGTCATCGCCGCCGATCGCCACCAGGCCGTCGATGCCGCTACCGCTGAGCAGGTGGATGACCTGGTCGACTCCGCCCTTCTCCTTGAGGGGGTTGGTACGCGAGGTACCAAGAATCGTGCCGCCGAGCGGCAGGATGCCGCGCACCGACGCCGGAGTCAGATCCTCGAAGTCACCTGCACCAAGTAACCCGGCCCAGCCGTTCTTGATGCCGCTAACCTGAAATCCCTGCTGGAAGGCACGCCGGGCGACGCCGCGGATGGCGGCGTTAAGACCGGGAGCGTCGCCACCGCCGGTGAGAACGCCCAAGCGCACGCGCCTAGTGTAGTTCCCCTACGACGAGCGGCGGCCGGTTCGAGGTCAGATTGAGGAGCAACATCAGGGCGCCCAATGCGATGATCAGCACCCCGAATACGACACCCGCCGTGTGGTCGAGCCGGTAGCCGCCGATCCCGATGACGCCTTCGAAGAACGCGGCGCCCAGGAGGAAAAGGACCAGGGCGATGCCAATCAGGCGTGTTCCGGAGCGGACGTTGCCGGGGCGACGTGCGGTCAACCCATAGAGGATCATGCCGAGGCCGATGGCGCCCGGGAAAACGAGCGCCCAGGCATATGCCCAGCTCTCGTAGTGATCGGTCGCCGCCTGGGCCAGCAGGATCAGGCCGGACACGGTGACGATGCTGCCGAGGATGGCGAGGCCCTCACTGACTGCGCCCCTCGCGGTTAGCGCGACGAAAAGGATCAGGATGCCCGGGGAAATCACGAAGAAGGGCCAGCCGTAGTGTCCGATGTCGACGCGTACGAACTTGCCGGCCAACAAGATCGCCCCAATCAGGACGAACAGTCCGCCGAGGAGCATCGACTGGCGATGCTGGCGTGGCGGTCGGCTAATCGCGGGATCCTGGCCGCCGTGGGCGCTTGCGGGTGGTCCGTCGGCCATGGGCCAACCTTACGCTGGCGGCCATTGCTGTCAAGGGACGTCGCCCGCCCTTGGTCCGCAGGGTGGATGACGGGCAGAAGTCATTGAGTACGCACTCCGGGCAGCGCGGCGTCCGGGCGAGACAGGTCCGGCGACCGTGCAGGATCAAGCGCAGGCTGAAGCCGGTCCATTCCTCCGGCGGCAACATCCTCGTCACCTCCGCCTCGATCTTGACCGGATCGGTGTTTTTCGTCAGGCCGAGGCGACGCGTCAGCCGCTTGACGTGCGTGTCGACGGCGAACCCCGGGATACCGAAGGCGACGCCGAGCACGACGTTGGCGGTCTTGCGACCGACACCCGGCAGCGTGACGAGGTCGTCGATCCGTGGTGGCACCTCGCCGTGGAACCTCTCGATCAAGCCGGCACTCGCGCCGATGATCGTTTTGGCCTTCACGTGGAAGAAGCCGGTGGGCTTGATGATCGCCTCGACCTCGACGGGGTTGGCGTGGGCCAGCGCAGCGGCGTCAGGATACCTGGCAAAAAGCGTCGGGGTGACCGAGTTGACGGATCGGTCGGTCGTCTGCGCCGAGAGGATGGTCGCGACTAGCATCTGGAAAGCGTTGGCGTGCGTCAGCTCGGAGACCGCCGGATAGAGGGCCTTGAGCCGCTCCGCCGCCAGTCGGGCGCGATCCCTGGCGGTCAACCGTGTTTTTGGCAGCTCCGGCATAGGTCAAGACTAGCCGTAACAGTCCGGTGACGATCCAGGTTCGTGTGCCGCGCAAAGTTGATCTTGGGGAGCCGTTACTCGCGATGTGGGCGCGTCCTCAGCCGACGTCGGTCGGGCCTCGATGCACAGCCTTCGCTGGTACATCAGCGTTGGCTTCCTGATGGTCGGGGTCGGTCCCCTGATCTTCTTTGGCGCGCAGCGTATCTCGGCTCTGTTCTCAACCCAGAACGCCAGCATCCAGCAAAAGCACGAGCCGATGGCGGAGAGCCTGGCGCAGGCGATTTACGGCTATTTGCTGGACCAGACTGCCGCCCTGCAGAGCACCGCGTCCCAGGTCGAGTCCGATAACGACTCGGGCATCCCACACTTAAATGACGCGACGTTCAACCCGGCCCACCTGAACCAGGAACTGGCCGCGGCCCACTCCGCCCAACCCGCGCTGCTGCAGCTCTACGTTGGCAACCTGTCAGGACGAGCCGTGGCGGCGGCACCGCCAGCTGGGGTGGGTGTCGACTACGCAGCCTGGAACTACGTCAAGGACGTCCTCAATCCCCGCCAGGTGGGGCCGAGGTACTCCGACGTCGTGCGGTCCAAAGGCGACGCGAGCGTGGCCGCCGTTGTGATCGCTGTCCCCATCCTCGACACGAGCCGTCACCTGGTCGGCTTTCTCGCCGGCACCGTGAACCTCTCGGAAGTGCAGCGACTGTCGACCTACAGCCGGATCGGCGTGAACGGCCAAGCGGTCGTGGTCGACCGTCGTGGACGCGTCATCGCCCACCCGCGCGACGACTGGCGGTTCGAGGCCAGGGACCTCTCCTCGTCGGCCATCTTCCAGCAGTCGCTCGGGCAGGAGACCGGCGTGAGCTGGTACACCGACCCCGACGGCAACATCCAGCGGGCCGCCGGTTTCGGCACGGTCCCGGTGGTCGGCTGGAAAGTTTGGGTCTCCCAGCCGGTCGCGGAGCTGCGATCCGAGCTAACACCCTTGATCCAGAGCACGGTCGAATGGCTGCTGGTGGCGATCGTGCTCGCCCTCGTGCTCGGCTTCCTCGGGGCCGCCTGGATCACCCGGCCTGTCGACGAGCTCAACCGGGCCGCGAGCCGGATCGCCCAGGGCGACTTCGTCACCCCACTCAAGGTGCGCGAACAGTTCGCGGCGAAAGAGTTGCGAGCCCTCGCCCACACCTTCAACCAGATGGCCCAGCGGCTCAGCGGCGCCTACCAGACGCTGGAGGAGAAGGTCTCGCAGCGCACATCAGAGCTCCAGGCCGCCAACCAGGAGCTCGCCCGCGCCAACAAGCTGAAGTCCGAGTTCCTGGCCAACGTGTCGCACGAGCTCCGCACGCCGCTGTCAGCGATCATCGGCTTCTCGCAAATCTTGCTCGACGGCATCGACGGGCCAATCAACGAGGAGCAACACCAGGACATCTTGCAAGTCAACAAGAGCGGTCAGTCGTTGCTCGCGCTGATCAACCAGATTCTCGACCTGAGCAAGATCGAGGCCGGCAAGATGGACCTGACGCTGGAACGGGTCGAACTGCCCGCCCTGGTGACCTCGGTGCTGGAGAGCATCAGTCCGCTTGCGCAGGAGAAGGGGCTTCGTATCGACACCCGGTTCGGGCCGGGGTTGTCCGCGGTCGAGGCCGATCCAACACGACTCAAACAAATCCTGATCAACCTCCTCTCCAACGCCGTCAAGTTCACCGAGCGCGGCCACATTGAGATCATGGCGCAGCCGTCGGGCCGCATGGTGCGGATCGCCGTCAAGGACACCGGCATTGGGATCTCTAGCGAGTCGCAACGCGTCATCTTCGACGAATTCGTCCAGGGCGATGGCAGCAGCACCCGGCGCCACGGCGGCACGGGCCTCGGGCTGAGCATCGTCCGCAAGCTGGTCGAGATGCACGGCGGGGCGATCACTGTGCTGAGCGAGCCCGGGCTGGGCAGCACCTTTACCTTTACTGTGCCCGCGTGGGCAGCGGGGCAAGCCGCCGTCCGACCGGCTCTGCGCCGCCCGCTGCGCCGTCCCAATCAAGGCCTCCCCGGGACCGTGATCCTGGTGGTGGACGACGACGCCAGCGTGCGCCAGCTGATTTGCCGCCACCTGGAGCAGGAAGGCTGGAGAACGGTGCAAGCATCGAACGCCGCCGACGCGCTGCAACTCGCGCGCGAGAGCCGGCCGATGCTGATCACGCTCGACATCATGATGCCGGACGCATCCGGGTGGTGGGTACTCGAGAAACTCAAAGAAGATCCGCAGACCGCGGGTGTCCCGGTACTGGTGGTCACAATCGTTGAGGACCAGCGGCTGGTGTTTGCGCTGGGTGCCTCGGATTATTTGGGCAAACCATACGACCGCGGTGCTTTGATCGACAAGATCCACCGCCTGCTGCCCGATCTCGAGGGCAAGAGCGTGCTCGTTGTCGACGATGACCCCGAGGCGCGCACGATGCTCACCAAGATCCTCAAGGAAGAGCACGCTGAAGTGGTGGCCGCATCGAACGGCGTCGAGGGCATGGCCCTGATCGCGCAGTCGCCCCCGGATCTCGTGCTGCTCGATCTGATGATGCCCGGGATGAGCGGCTTCGAGATGGTCGCACGGCTACGTGCGCAGCCCGCCGCCGCCGGCATCCCCGTGATGATCGTCAGCGCCAAGGAGCTAACGGCGGAGGACGTTCTCACCCTCAATGGTCATATCCAGCGATTCGTCGCGAAGGGGTCGATCGAACCGGAAGGCCTGACCAACGCGGTTCGCCAGATGTTGGGTCAGAGTAAAACGCAAGGAGCCGCCGCATGAACCAGCTTATCCTCGTGGTCGAAGACGACGCGACAATGCAAAAGATGGCGCTCAAGATTTTGCGCTCACGCGGCTTCAGCAGCGAGCTCGCGCGCAACGGCCGCGAAGCCGTGGCGATGGCCGCGGCGCTTAAACCCGCGCTGATCCTGATGGACCTGTCCCTCCCCGAAATGAACGGTTGGGAGGCAACGCGTGCCCTCAAGGCAGACGCCGCGCTGGCGCATATCCCGGTTGTCGCCATCACCGCTCACGCGATGGTCGGCGATAAAGAGACCGCCATCGCGGCCGGATGCGCCGAATGCCTGACAAAACCGTACGAGCTCGATGAGCTGATCGCGCTAGTGGAACGTTACGTCGGGCCGGCCCAGGCGCACGCCAAGATCGCCTGACGCGCACGTCACTCTCCGTGTCTGACCGGCGGGTGACGATCATGTAAACGGCGCAAACCTTGCCGCCGCCCGGGCGTTGCGCGAACAATGGCCGGTCTTTTTCGGCGCTGGCGCGCCCCCCTTCTGGGTGGCATTGCCATCTGGCTGATGAGCTTTCCTCTCCTCACGTCACACCCCACCTCCATCACCTCGGTAGCCGCCGCGCACCGAGTAAGCGAGGCGTCTGTCGAGGCAGGCGACCATCAACTCTTCGTCCAGCGGGCCAAGGAGCAGCAGGCCGCACTGGCCGCCCTGCAAGTGCTGGCTGCGGCGGCCGCGACCCCGGTGCCGCTCGCGGCGGCGCCCGTGGCCAATGCCGTACAGCCGGTCGCGCCGCCTCGTCAACCCGCGACGGCACCAGCCGTCGTCCGTGCCAACACGATCGTGATTCCGCGCCTCGGTCTCATCCAGCCGGTCGGCTGGTACAGCGACTGCATGGGCCGCGCGCCGGTTCCGCGGTGGGGCGCCTGGCGCTGGAGCTGCGCCGGCGTCAACAACGTCTATGTCATGGCGCACAACCCCGGGACCTTCACGCCCATCCTGGGCCTGCGTACGGGCGATATCGTTCAATACGGTGATCCCTCCGGCCGAGTCCACACCTACCGGGTCAGCTCGACGACGATCGTGAGCAACACGCAGATGTGGCCGCTGGGCGCGACGCCGAGCTCGTCCCTGACGCTGCAGACCTGCTGGACCTGGGACGGCAGCCGCGACTTCATCGTGCGCGCCCTCGAGATTTAAGCGGGCGCGCGTTCCTCGACGAGCCCAGCATCGGGATCAAAGTAGAGGCGAGAGCGGGTGGTCGGATCTCGCGCAAAATAGACCAGCTCCCACGCATCGCCGCCAATACCCTGCTGGCTGTGGATGTCCGCAGGTACGTCGGGAAACCAGAGGGTGTCACCGGGGCCGAGCTCGCGGCTCTCGACGACACGTAACCGGGCGTGGCCCGCTACAGAACCGTCGTCCTCGCGCGCCCAGAGGATGTGACGGTCGCGACCGCGGACGACGCAGAGCACGCCCCAGGAATTGTGATTGTGGACCGGGGTCGGGACGTCGTCGGGAAAGCGCGCCAGCATTAGCGTCGAGCCACCCTTGCCCTGCCCGAGAATCTCGAAGCCGGCATGGGAATCGTGCAGGGCGGCGAGCCGGGACGGAACCACCAGGCTGGGACCGGCAGCGAGGGGGCGCAGCAACGTTTCAATGCGACTGAACGCGTCCGGGCCCGGACCATGAACAGCGACAAGCCGCTCCGCGGCGTCGAAAAACTGCGCCAGGCCGGCAGCGGCCTCCATGGCGCCAATTATCGCGTCAGGCGGCTTTCCGCTCGAGCAGGTCCCGGCAGCGGTCCAGCCAGCGCGTGAGCAGCCGCTCTTCCTCCTGCAGCTCGGCCATCTTCCCAGGGTATTGGTCGATGTTGGCGTGCAGGTGATTGAAGCGGTC
>JALYYE010000040.1 GCA_030946735.1 Candidatus Dormiibacterota bacterium | reverse complement strand
CCGGCACGGATCTCCGGCCACAGCCCCCAGAGCAGCAAGGCCACGCACGGGATATTGATCCAGAAGATCCAGGTCCAGCCAAACGATGACGCGGTGATCAGGCCGCCCCACAGCGGGCCGAGCACGCTGCCAATTTCCTGGAGCGCGCTCACCGTACCGAGCACCGGACTGCGGTCGCCCGCGGGGTAGAGGTCGGCGGCCAGCGCCAGCACCGCCGGGACCAGAGCGCCGCCTCCGGCGCCCTGCAGAACCCGACCGGTGACCAGCTGCGACAAGGATGGAGCGGTCGCCGTGAGAAAGGAGCCGAAGGCGAAGAGCAGAAGACACGCGGCGAAGAGGCGCAGGCGCCCGAAGCGATCACTGAGACCGCCCGCGATCGGCATCACGGCGAGGTAGCCGAGCAGGAAGCCGGTGATGATTGGGGTCGCCTGTTCGGGCCGGTTGACGGCGATGTTGACCGACCTCAGCATCGGGAGGAGGGCGGTCACGACGACATAGGCGTCGAGGGACGCGAGGAAGAGCCCGGCGCCGGTCAGCGCAAGGAGGACGGACCGGTTAGCCGAGCGGCGGCGGAGTGACCGAAACGGGGTGATCATGCTTCGAGAAGTCGAAGGTGATGGTCGCCGCGTGGGACGCATCGAAGAGGTTGCCGGTCAATCGCGCTCGCCACAGGTTACTTCCCGGGCTTTCGATCCAGTAGGTCGCCCGATAGCTACCCTGGTCGCGGATCAGGGTCAGCAGTTGGTGCACGCGCGCCGCCGAGACCTGACCCTCAACCGGATACGTGTCACGGTTAGCGATCTTCTCGGTGTTGCCCCGCGTCGGGGATGTCGTGTCACGCATGGCGGCGAAGAGCCCCGTCTGCGGATCGAACAACGTGCGGGCATCGAAGAAGGCGCTGAGTTGGGCGTCGGTCAGCTGCTGCCAGCCGCCCGTGAACGACTTCAGGTACACCTTGCCGGACGCGAAGACGACCTCGACTTCCAGCAGGATGGTGCCCTCCTTGAGGTTCACTCGGGCGTGCAGATCAGGCGGGTGCGCGTCGCCTTGTGCGCTCTGCACCGGCTCGCCGGTGCCGGTGAAACCGGTGATCTGCATCTGGAAATGAAATCCCTTGATCTGAAGCATGTGCTGGCTGGACTGGTTCAGCAAGGCTGCCGCGTCGGGAGGCTGCGGGCCGCAGGCAGCAAGTCCCACAAAGACCGAAAGTGCAGCGAGCACAGCGCGTGACCGCGAAGCACCGGCCAGCATCAACCTCTCAGGATACGGTCGTCTCCGACCCGGCGCGTGATCTTCTGCGCATCCAACCACTCGAGCAAGGGAAGAACGTATCGGCGGCTCGACCCCAGCAGATCGCGAGCGGCAGCCACCGTCAGCGTCCGGTGTTCGGTCAGATGCAGGCGCAATCGGCGGACGGCGTCGTCGTAGGCCGACCGGGCGAAGGCCGTGTCCTCGTTGACGCGCACCACGCGGCCGTCAACCACCAGGTACTGGAGCAGCGCCGGTGTCAGCCGGTAGCGTCTGACCAGGTCGGCGAGCGGCGGAGGGTTGAAGGGCTGCCCTTCGAGTTCGGCGACAAACGCCCCGATCGCCGTTTCCTGTTCTGACGTCAATGCCGGGTGGTGGGTGGCGGCGGCGACCTCGCCTCCCAGGTCGACGAGCGCCCGATCGACGGAAAGCCTTGTCACGAGCTCCGCGAAGAGCTCGGCTGGGATGCCGGTGCGGCTGCGCAGCTCTTCCTTCGGCATCCCACGCCGAAGCGGCTGCGCCGCGTGATAGGCGTTCAGGCCAGTGACCACCCGCGACACAATCTGCTCCCACTGCTCGCGGGTCAACCAGCGCGAGGCCAGCCGGCGCACCGCGCCGCGATCGACGAGCGGCGCGAGGAGCTTCTCAAGCTGGGAGGGCGACACGCCAAGCCGGCCCGCCAGCTCCGTTTCGGTAAGTCCCGATGGGTGCTTGCCGAGCTCCAGCACCGCCGACGCTGCCGGGTCGGCGCGCTCACGAGCGGCGAGATCCGCAATGACCGCGGCATCGCGTCGCCGATGGCGCCGCGGGGCGCTGTCGACGATAACGCCGCCGGCGACGGTGGCGGCCGGTGACGGAACACGAAGGATGAACCGGTCGCCGTCGAGGGCGACGACGGGTTGCGGTGCAAACAGTTGAACCCACCCCTCCTCTCCACCGCGAAGCTCGTCGCGGTCGAGCAGGCTGAGCTCGATCATGACCTCGCTTGTCTCGTGATACATCTGCAGCTGCTGGTGGTGACGCAGCGGCTGCACACCGGGAAGCACGACGAGGCGCGCGTCGAGGCGGCGGCTCGCCGGCAAGGTTCCCGGGAGCGCCAGCACGTCCCCTCGACGAACCTCCGAATGGTCCAGCCCGCTGAGATTGACGGCCGTCCGGCTTCCCGGCCGGGCTTCCTCCACGGATCGGTTGTGCTGTTGCAGTCCGCGGATCCGCACGCGCCGGCCGGCGGGCAGGAGGGCGAGCTCCGCGCCTTGCTGCAGCGTCCCGCCAACCAGGGTGCCGGTGACGACCGTGCCGAATCCGGACATGGCAAAGGAGCGATCGACCGGCAACCGCGGCCGCCCAAGGTCGGGACGCGGGGCCGTTCTCGCGAGCTCCGCGTCGAGCGCCACGCGAAGCTGCTCCAGGCCGGCGCCGGTGCTGCTCGACACCGCGACGATGGGCGCCTGGCGCAAGGAGCTCTCGGAGAGCAGCCCGGTCAGATCCTCGCGGACCAGCGCGAGCCAGGCATCATCCACCAGGTCGGATTTCGTCAGGACCACCACTCCGTGCTCGATGCCGAGCAGGTCGATGATGGCGAGGTGTTCACGCGTTTGCGGCATCGGTCCCTCATCGGCCGCGATCACCAGTAGCACCGCATCCATGCCGTGCACGCCGGCGAGCATGTTCTTGAGAAACCGTCGATGGCCAGGAACGTCGACGATCCCGACCCGCCGCCCACTGGGCAGCTCCATGTAGGCGAAGCCGAGGTCGATCGTCATCCCCCGGCGCTTCTCCTCCTCCAACCGGTCAGGATCGATGTTCGTCAGCGCCAGTACCAGCGTCGACTTGCCGTGGTCGATGTGGCCAGCGGTCCCAACAACGAACGATCCTTTCGGAAGCTCGGTCATGCCATTGCCGCGAGCACGGCGTCCACCACGAAGTCGTCTTCACCGGGCAGCACCGTGCGCGGATCGAGCAGGACGCGCTCCTCGACGATTCGCCCGATAACTGCTGGCTCGTGCTCGCGCAGACGGCGCAGCAGACTGGCGGCGCCTCCGCGCCGTGGAGTGACGACCAGTGCGGTCGTGGCCAGACGCTCGCCGGGAAGCGAACCGCCGCCCACCGTCGACTCCGCGGCGACGAGGTCGACTGTTAAGCCCTGCTCCATCAGCCGAGCCTGCCACGCCCGGGCGCGAGCCGCGATCGACTCCGCCGAGGCGCCCAGCATGTCCCAGATCGGCAGGCCCGCCAGCGACTGGGTCAGGTAGAGGTCGAGGGTGGCGATCAGCGCCGCCAGCGTCATCTTGTCCACCCGCACCGCCCGAGCCAGCGGATGCCTCATAGCGCGGTCCACGAGCGCTGCGCGCCCGAGCAACAGGCCTGCCTGCGGCCCGCCCAGCAGCTTGTCCCCGCTGCAGGCAACGAGATCCGCCCCCGACCGAAGACTGTCCTGGATACGGGGTTCGTCGCCCAGCCCGTACGCCGCCGTCTGCAGCAGCGCTCCGCTCCCCAGGTCGTGAAGCAGCAGGAGGCGGTGTTCTCGTGCAATTGTCGCGAGGTCCTTCAGCTCAACGCTTTCGGTGAATCCGATCACCTGGAAGTTGCTGGCGTGAACCTTCATGATGGCCGCCGTCCGCGGCGTGATCGCGGCGGCATAGTCCTGCGCGCGGGTGCGGTTGGTGGTGCCGACCTCGACCAGGCGAGCGCCCGAAAGACGCATCACATCCGGCATCCGGAAACCTCCGCCGATCTCGACCAGCTCGCCACGCGCGACGAGAACCTCCTTGCCCTTTGCCAGGGCCGTCAACATCAGGAGCACCGCCGCGGCGCAATTGTTGACAACGGCCGCCGCCTCCGCCCCGGACAGGTGGCGCAGTAGGTCGGCGGCAAGGTCATGCCGACGGCCGCGCCGGCCGGTTTGGGGATCGAACTCGAGGGTCGAGTACCGGCCCGCGATGGCGGCCGCTGCTTCGGCCGCCGCCGCCGCCAGCGGCGCCCGGCCCAGATTGGTGTGAAGGATCACACCGGTGGCGTTGACGACCGGCCGTAGGCGTGGCCGCCGCAGGTCGTCGATCACTTGCTCGATTCGCGACCAGCGAGCCAGTGGATCAGCGAGCGCTCCGCTGCGGCGCTCCTGATCCAGGATGCGCTGCACGGCGAACCGTACTAACGGACGGCCATGTTGGGCGATGAGGACGGCGGCGGGCGTCTCCTCGAGCAGTTGATGGACGCTGGGCAGCGCGCGCAGGGTGTCCACGTCAACCGCCGATCGGAAAGGGCGGCAGCCTCAGGATGAAGCGCAATACGGGCGTGTAGATAACGGCGAGGATGCTCATCCCGAGAAAGCTGGTGAGCAGCAAGATCACCACGAAGACCAGCATGATGGCCTGCCGGTTGGTATCGATCCGCAAGAAGAAGTCTGGAAACGTCCGGCGGAAGAGGGCCGACAGAAAGCTGTACCCATCGAGCGGCGGAATCGGGAGGATATTGAAGACGGCCAGTACGACATTGAGGATGAAGGCTACCCAGAGCAGGCGCCAGGGAGGCAGTCCGATGTCAAAGCTCCCGGCGCCAATCAGGAGCTTGATCGGGATCGCCAGCAGGAACGCGATCACGAGGTTGGCAAGGGGGCCGGCCAACGCCACGAACGCCGCATCGAAACGGCCCCGCATGCGTCGCGGATCGATTCGGACGGGCTTCGCCCAACCGAAACCGATCAGGAGGATGGCGATGGTACCCAAAGGATCGAGGTGGTGGCTAGGGTTCGGTGAGAGGCGCCCGTCGAGTCGGGGCGTCTCGTCGCCCCGCGCGACGGCCACCGCGGCGTGCGCCATCTCGTGGGCGATGAGGCCCACCAGGAGGGCGGGAATCAGGTACAGAGCATTGACGAGGAACTGGATCGGATCGCCGGATATCAACACCCCGTAAGTATCCGCAAAAACAACAAAGGGCCCGGAAGGCTCCGGACCCTTGATGAACGAATGAAACCCGACGGGTCAGGCGGCGGCGGCGGCAACCTCCGCGCGGACTCCGACCGAAACGGTCGAGGCGGCTGATTCCTCGGCATGGACGGCGCTCTTCCCACGAAGGATGCCGCCCTCGTCGATGATCAGCGAACCGACGACGATGTCGCCGAACACTTTGCCGGTGGCCAGGATCTCCAGGCGGCCCGTGGTGTTCACGTTGCCCTGGATCGTCCCGCCGACCACGACGTTGCGCCCGCTGACATTGCCCTTGACCCGGCCGTGCTCGCCGACCGACAGGTCACCTTCGGTTGTCAGGTCGCCGTTCATTTCGCCGTCGAACCGGATGTTGGACGTGGACTGCAGCCGGCCCTCAAGCTTGATCTGGTTGCTCAGCACCGTCTCAGCGACGATGGGAGCAGCTTCGCGCGCGGATCTCTTGTCGAACAAGGAAAACCTCCTGGCAAGTTGTTAGCGTCTTGTGCCAGAACGGTTACGCGATCGCCTTTCTTGCAGCCCTCGAAAAGGTCACGCCCCGAGCAAACTGCGCAGGACGACGGAGCCGGCGACCAGGAGGACGAACATGAAGCCAGCCGTGATCGCGATCCGACGCAGGTCCGACCGGAAATAGGGAACGCGCTCCATTGGGATGGCGGCATCCTGCGCCGGCAGCGGGCCTGCCTGCTGGCGGCCACGGGGACCACGCGGGAGTGGACGAGTGACCGGCGCCGGGCTGGGGGGTGCCGCCGCCGGCAGCTGGGCCGACTGACCCGATTGACTGGGCTGCGACGGAGAAAGCGGCGGTATTCCGGCCGGCCTGGCCGCACGGCCCCCGCCGGATGATCCACGCTGGGGTTTCCTGAGCTGCGAGCGCTTGTTCTTTCTGGCCATCGATGGGTACGCGCAGTGGAGTTTAGCGCGAAGGTGGAAAAGCGCTTGACACGTCCAACGGGCTGTGGTACAAAACGCCACGGGTACAAGATATAGCGTGTACCCGAAGCCGCGAGCCAACAAGGGCCAGATCCCTGCAGCCGTCCTGCCATCGCCGCTGCAATGCCCCTCCTCATCTGGTCCTTGTTGTGTTTCTAGGACCTTGCCGGCGCCAGACGCCTTGTCCAGCCTGCTGACTGATATTTGGAGCGGGCCAGGGCCCGGGCAGCCAGTTGCTCGTCGGGCTGAAGCGGAGCTTGCACCAGGCTGATGCCGAACTGAGCGGCAAAGGCGCCAGCAATCGCCGCGCCGATCTCCGCGGGCCGGGTCAGTCCGAGCTCCCGGAGGCCCGCCACCCCGTCTTCAATCGGCTCCGATGCCGCGCCATCCCGCAGCTGCAAACATGCCCGCAGCTTGTCGATGCGAGGCTCGATCAGGATGCTGCCGTGCTGGAGGATCCCTCCGCCCCGTCGCATCTGCGCGCTCCCCACGAGTTTGCGCCCGTGGAGCAGGATCTCATGGGCCGAGGGGCGATCGAAACAGACGGGGCCGTGCGCCGCAGAGCTGCTCGGCGCGGACTCGGGCGCGAGGGTCGCCGGGACACCCAGCCGGCGCAGCCCCTCCTGCAGCGCACGGCTCAGCCGGTGGTAGGAGGGCAGAACGCCGCCATCGTCGCCCAGCACAGATGCCGGCAGCGCGACGCTGTAGGTGAGCTCGCGGTCGTGAAGAATGGCCCGCCCGCCGGTCGGGCGCCGGACGACATCGACGCCGAGCCGGCCGCAACCATCGAAGTCGACGACGTCGAACGGCTGGAAGTAACCAAGCGAGAGACAGGCGGGGCTCCATTCGTAGAAACGCAGGGTCGGTGGTGCGGCGCCGGCGGCCACCCCCTCCAACAGGACCTCGTCGACCGCCATGTTCCAGGCACCGTCTGCAGGCGCATCGACCAGCAGACGCCAGGTCTCAGCCGCCATCTTCACTCCCCAACGAACGAGCCATTCGGCGCCATGATGAAGTCGACGCTCATGGGGAACATGGAACGCCAGCCGCCATCGTCGATCGAGACCATGACTCGAAGATCCTCGCCCTTCTTGTCGTCCCAGAAGGCCTGCTTTTCCATTTGATACCTCGTGCCGGACTTGCCCTGAACCGAGTACGCGTCCGGGGCGCCGATCAGGCGTTCGAGCTCAGACCAGCTCTTCGCGCGCAGCTCCGCAAGGGCCGCCTCCAGCAGCTGTCGTGCCTCCGCCTTATCCATCCATCAGACATTGAACCGAAAGAGGGAGACGTCGCCATCCTTCATCACATAGTCGCGCCCTTCGAGCCGCACCTTTCCTCGCTCACGAGCCGCGGCGTAGGATCCTGCCGCGATCAGGTCATCGTAGGCGACGATCTCCGCCTTGATGAAGCCACGCTCGATGTCGCTGTGGATGACGCCAGCGGCCTCCGGCGCCTTCGCTCCCTGGCGAACCGTCCAGGCCCGGACCTCAGGATCGCCCGCGGTCAGGAAGGTGACGAGGTTGAGCAACCGGTAGGCCGCGTGGATGAACGTCGGGAGCGCCGCCTCTTTCAGACCCGCGTCCTCCAGGAAGACGGCGGCCTCTTCGTCCGGCAGTTCACGGATCTCCGCTTCCAGCCGGGCGGACAGCGGGATGACCTCGGCATGCTCGGCTGTGGCTTCGTCGCGGAGGGCTTGCAGCTCGGGGGTCTCCTTGCCGATCTGATCCTCACCAATGTTGGCGACGTACAGCACCGGTTTGGCGGTGAGAAAGGAGAAGCTCTTGAGGAGTTTGGCCTGCTCGGCCTCGAAGCTCAGGGTGCGAATCGGTTTGCCTTCATCGAGGTGAGCGGCCAGCCGGTCGAGCAGCTCGAGCTCCTCCTTCTCCTTGGCCCCCGGCTTGAGGCGCGCCGTCCCGCTAATTTTCTCCCGCCGCTTGTTGACCACCTCGAGATCGGCCAGCGCCAGCTCGAGATTGACCATGGCCATGTCGCGGCGGGGGTCCAGCTTGCTGTCGACGTGCTGAACGTTGGGATCGCTGAATGCGCGCACCACCATGGCCAGCGCGTCGAGATCGCGGATGGTCGAAAGAAATTGGTTGCCCATTCCCTCGCCACGGCTGGCGCCGGCCACGAGGCCCGCGACGTCGACGAACTTCATGACGGTGGCCGTGACTTTCTTGGGCTTGTACATTTGCGCCAGCACCTCGAGCCGCTTGTCCGGCACTTCGACCATCGCGGTGTTGGGCTCGACCGTGCTGAAGGCGTAGGAGGCGACGCCCGCGCCCGCTCTCGTCAGCGCGTTGAACAGCGTCGTCTTGCCGACGTTGGGCAAGCCAACAATTCCGACGCCGAGCGTCATGCGCGGGCCACCTCCTGAAACTTGAACGGACGCCCCACTCGGGAGCGTCCGGTGTGCGCAAATGCTATAGGGTCAGTAGCTCAGGGAATCGTCGACCTCCATCGGGTCGGGCCGTAAGCCCCGGTCAGGAACCAGGTAGCCGAGCTCCTCGCTGGTCTCGTCGTAGTAGGTCGGATCGTCCGGGTCATACGGATGTGGTTCGGGGATCATCATCTTGCTTGCTCCTCAGGCAGTCACCGGCACCACCGCCGGCTGGCCGTTCTCGACGGGACTCTCCGGCTTCGGGCTGAGCATCTTCATCTGGTCCATCACGACCTCGGTCGTGTAGCGGCGCAGACCGTCCTTGCCGTCCCATTCGTGGCTGCGCAGCCTGCCCTCGGCATAGATCAGCTTGCCGCGGGTCAAGAACTCCTGGCAGATCGACGCCAGCCGGTCGAAGGCGACGAGCGAGTGATACTGGACGTCCTCCTGCCGGTTTCCGTCATCGTCCTTCGAGTAGCTGTTGGTCGCGAGCCGAAGCTTCGCGATGGTGAGTCCCTTGGGACTGACGACGATCTCCGGATCACGGGTCAAGCGGCCAACCAAGATCACGCGGTTCACCATATAGGGTTCTCCCTTCCAAAAATTCACGGGTGGTCGTCATTGGATTGCCTCCTATCAACCACCTCCTCCGCCTTTCAGGAGCGGGAGCGGATCGACCGGCACACCCGCGATGCGCACCTCGAAGTGCAGGTGCGGTCCGGTACTGTTGCCGGTCGACCCCATGAGGGCGATCGTTTGTCCCGCGGCAACGACGTCGCCCGGCTGCACGAGCGGCCAGTTGAGATGGCCGTAGAGCGTGCTCAGCTGTGGATCTCGGGTGAGCAGGATGTAAAGGCCGTAACCGCCGCGCTCGCGGCGCATCCTGACGGTGCCGGCCGTCGCGGCATAGACCGGTGTGCCGAGTGGTCCGGCCAGGTCGATCCCGCTGTGGAAGTGGTGGCCGGCGCACTCGGCGGACCAGGGTTCGATTGCGAGCGCGGTGCAGCCGAAGGGCTGGGTAATGGTCGCGTGCTTGACAGGCGCTACAAGGACGCTGGCTCCTACCTGGCGAGCCTGGATGACCATGCCAGCGAACAACATGGGCACCATCAGGCAGGCGGCGCCGGCGGCGAGCAAGGGGCGGCGCCAGGACCAGGCGAACAGCGCCAGGCGAGTCGAGGTCAGCAGGGTCATGCGCTCGAGGTCCGTGATGTCGTGGTCGCCATGGCGCTTTTGACGGCCCGCTTGGCCAGGCCTTCAGCGACGTGTTGCGCCTTGAGCTCGAAATGGGACGAGGCGTTCATCAGCCCCGGGACCTTGATCAGCAGGTACAACACGGCGACCCCATAGAGGGCCTCAAGCGGCCGCGCACCAATCTGGTCGGCAAACAAGCTGGCAAAGCGCAGCACCACGACCTGCCCAAACTGCATGAAGACCGTCAGCAGAAAGAGGCGTAGCCATGACTGGGCATATCGCTTGGTTTCTGGAAGGATCATGCAGATCGACGCCAGCGGTGCCACCGCCAACAGCACTGCCAGGAGCGCAAAGCGCACGACGTAGGTAAAGGCGACGATCACCAGCATCACGGCTATCGCCAGCCGGATGAGGATCTCGAAAAGCGGCAGGCCAAACCCGTTCGACATCGCGAACGCCCACGGCATCCGAGGCGACCCGCCCGGGAGGGGTTGCGTCCAGACCGCGTGGACCAGGGCATTGTTCAAATCGATGGCCATCTGGCCGAACAGCAGCGCGAAGTGCGCCATAGCGATGGCAGCCATTGCCCGCGGGAGCGTGACCTTCAGCGTGTAGTGGGCGCGAAAGCTCCGTTCCCACTGGCTGCGAAGGAAAGCCCAGGTAAAGACCAGCACCAGAAGCACGTCGGCCATCGCCAGGGTCAGGTGAAACATCGCCTGCAGCGCCGGCTCCTCGGTAAGCGGACGCGGAGTCAGCGTCGAAAGGTCGTGGGTACTGAGGAGGTAGGTTTCCACATTTCCGGCAATGGAGTCGCGGACGTCGTTGATCAGCTTGTTGAAGAAGCCGGTGATGAGAGCGGAGAAGATCTCTGACAGGTTTCAAGCCGCTAGTGATTGACCGAGTCCACGAGGACGCGCACGAGCAGGCCGGCCATCTCCACGCCGATCGTTCCGAACACAATGCGGCCGATCCAGCGCTTGGCCTCCATAACGCTGCGGGGCTCGATCGCAATCATTTTCCAAATGAAGGCGCAGACGAATGCCAGGGCCCCGATGCTGCCGGTCAATCCCTGGGCATAGCTGGTCCAGACGTCGATCAGGTGTTTGAGCTGATCCATCAGTGCCTCGGTGCCATGCGCTCGGCGAGACGGGCTTCGACGTAACGCTCGATAGCACGCGTCAGGCGTTGCAGGACGTCCCATTGCTGGACGAAGAGCTCGTGATCCTGCTGCCCGAACTTGCGAAGAAGCTCAGGCCCGAGTGCCGGCGGACTTGAGGCTGGCGCCCACGGAGCGCGCGGAGGCACCAGGGGTGTGCCAACGCTTGGAATCGCCACCGGCAGGTTCGTCGGCAGCACCAGCGGCGGAGGACGAAAGGCGATGCGGTGCGGCTGCATCGCCAGGTGAATGCCAACTCCGGTGAAGGCAGCAAGCACGGTGACCTCGCCACCGATCAGGGCGAGTTTCCACGATGGGCGCATGGGCGACTCCTCGAGCGGATGGGCAGCCGACAACGCTGATCATCCTTACACAGTTCTGTGTATTTGTCAAGACGAAGGATTCCCCCATCGGCGCCGAAGAATCGCACGGCGAGCGGGCGTGCCAGGGTTCGACGATCGCGCGCTAGCGCCGGCCTCGAAGGGCGAAAGTCCATCGCGGACGAGCCCCGCGCGTCAGTTCGTCAGCGGCGCCGGAGCGTTTCCTCGAGGGCCTCATGGAGCCCAGCGAAACGAAAGTGATAGCCGTAGCCCCGTGCCTTTGCCGGCTCGGCCCGGCGACCATGGAGAAGGAGTTCCGCTTCTTTGCCGAGGACGAGTTTTAGCGCAAACGCCGGGGCCGGAATCAGCGCTGGACGATGGAGAACGCGACCAATTTCGATGGCCACGTCCCGCTCGCGCCGGATGTCGGGCGCCACCGCGTTTACCGGGCCGCTGACTCGCGCATCCTCGAGCGCCTGGCGATAGAGCCCGACCATGTCGTCGATGTGAATCCAGGTGAACCACTGGCGGCCGTTGCCCAGCGGACCTCCCGCGAACAGTCGGAATGGCAGCGTCAGCAGCCGAAACGCGGAGGCCTCGCGACCAAAGACCATCGCGGTGCGGATCCGTACGACACGGAGGCCGAGTGGTTCCGCCTTTTGCGCCGCGGCCTCCCACTGCTGGCTGAGCGTGGCCAGGAACGAGTCGCCGGGATGGCTGTCCTCCGTTATGGACTCGTCGCCGCGGTCACCGTAGTAGTCGATGCCCGAAGCACTGACGAGCACCGGCGGCCGCAGCCCAGCGGGTGTTCGCTCGAGGGCCTGCACCAGGGCGGCGGTCGCGGATAGCCGGCTGGAGAGGAGCTCCGCCATGCGCCGTCGCGTCCATGGCCAGCTGCCGATGCTGGCGCCGGCAAGGTTCACGACAGCCTGCGCTCCCGATAGTTCGTTTACCCACTCGCCGGTCGCGCTGCGCGCATCCCAGGTGACGTAGCGCACGCCGCTGGGCGGTGCCGTCGTTGGCGGACAACGGCTCAGGACGACGACACCATGACCATCCTTGGCCAGGCTCGCCACGAGGTGGCTGCCGATAAAGCCCGATCCGCCGCTGATCAGGACTTTCATCCTCTTACTATGGTCGCCCAGGCGTGCCGCCAGCGCGATCGGGCCGCGGCCTGATCAGCGGGTCGTCAGGGGTTGAAGCTGCGCGTACGGCGTTCCGTGCGAGCCTGCTGCAAGCTTTCCTCGGCCAGGGCCAGCAGTGAAACGCGATCCAGCTTGCCGCGCTCGCTGTCGGCCACGCCGGCATCAATCGCCAGGCGTACGATGTCGCCGTTCGGGCTCGCCGCGTAGGGGTGCTCTTCCAGGATGGAGCGCAGCCGGTCAGCCTGGCGGACCGCGATCGCCCGGTCCGCCTCGGGGATGACGAGGCAGAACTGGCCATCCCTGATGCGAGCCAGCGTGTTCACGCGTCGTGTCTTCGACCGAACGACGGCAACGAATTCGCGCAGGATCCGGCTCAGCCCACCCTCGCCGTATTTGCCGCGCAACACTTCGAAGGCCTCGATCTCGAAAAGCACCACGGCGAGGTCATGGTTGTGGCGCGACGCGCGGCTGATCTCTTTTTCAAGCAGCTCTTCCAGGAACGCCTGGCTGTACGCTCCCGACTGCTGGTCGAGGAGCGCGAGCTTCTCGGCCTGGATCAGCTTGCGCCCCATCATCAGCGCGTAAAGGCCCTCGGCAACGAAGCTCTCGAGGGCTGCCAGTGGCTCCTCTAGATCTTCGCGCGGACGGTCGTACCCCACCACGATTGCGCCGAAGGTTCCTCCGCCCTTCTGCTCGGCGATGGGGACGCCGACGATGCTCCCCTCTTTGACGACGTCGTCGGTCAGATAGCGTGACCAGGCGCTCTTCGAAGTGTCAGGGACGCTCACGCTCCGGTCGGCGTGCCTCACCCATTCCGCGATCCCCTCCAGCAACCGTCTCTTCGCCTCGACGAGACGGTCGGGCGCCGGCTGGTCGTATCCCGAGGCCAGGTCCGCCCCGTTGTCGTCCAGCATCAGCACCAGGGCATAGTCGGCGCGGGTCAGATAGAGGACCGCATCGACAACGTGTTGCGACAGCATCTGCGAGTTCGACTCGGCAATTTGCGCTTGCAGCCGTCGCAGTGTGTGTCCGACACGCTCGGCGGCCTGCATCTCGGCGAGCAGGTTCAGCCCCACCGACACCAGCTCCCCCGCGCCGAGCAGCTTCTCCGCATCCTGTTCCTGGACGGCGTCCGCCGCCTGGATCAG
>JALYYE010000036.1 GCA_030946735.1 Candidatus Dormiibacterota bacterium | reverse complement strand
GCTTCGTCGTAGACCGCGAAGGTGTAGTCGGACAGCACGTTCTTTCGCTTACCGTGCCCGACCTCGACGCCGGTGACTACCACGTCTAACGTGGCGAGCGCTTTCTTCAACTTGAGCCAGCCGAGTCCGCGCCGGCCGGGTGTATAGCCGCTCTCCGGGTCCTTCACCATCAGCCCTTCGTTGTTGCGCAGCCGTGCGCCATCAAAGATTCGGTCCAGCTCGACGGCATCGAGAGCGCGGATCAGGTAGGCGAGCATGAAGGGGGAGGGGAGGTCCAGGGCTTCGAGCAGCCGGCGCCGCTCGCGAAGCGGCTCCCTCAGTAAGTTGCGGCCGTCGAGGTAGAGCAAGTCAAAGGCGACGAAGATGACCGGAACGTCCGCCAGCAACTGCGCGCTGACGACCTTTCGCCCGAGCCGGTGCTGCAACTCAAAAAACGGCCGTACGACGCCGTCCTTGAAGGCGAGCAACTCACCGTCGAGCAGGACATCGTGAGGCAGCGCCCCGGCCGCCGTGACGACCTCCGGAAAGGCGGCGGTCACCTCGTTCAGATCGCGCGAGTAGAGGACGATCCGGTCACCCTCCTTGTGGAGCTGGCCGCGAATCCCATCGTATTTGTCCTCGACCCAGGCCTCGCCACCGACGCGTTTCATGATCGCCGCGGCGTCCTCCTCCGGCGAGGCCAGCATGAACTGCAGCGGATGCATCAGGCGCAGTTGCGCCGCGCGCAGCGCCCCATGGCGCGCCAGCAGCGCCACCTCGCCAAGGTCGCCGGTCAGCATCGAAGCCCAGGACACGTCGGCAAGGGGTGCGCCGAACGCCGTCGCGATCCCTTCTTCGACCAGTCCCGCTCGGAGCCCAATCCGGAGATCGCCGGTGAGGATCTTACCCACGTATTTCGCCTCGCGGGGCGTAAGCCGGTCGAGCAGCTCGCGCAGCGCCTCGGTCTTCTTCTTGACGGTCCGCTGTTCGTAGATCCGAATAACGGTCTGGTGCACGTCGCGCAGCGAGGTCGGCTGGGGATGCGTGTGGCCCTGGAGGATTTCTTCGATGACGTCACCGACGTCGCTATGGCGCATGTAGGACTCCCCGAGTGCGTCCTCCCCGACCTCGGCGAGTCCGCATACTGCGTTGCGGATCACGGCGTAGCCCAGATTCAGCTTCCGCTGGTCGCGATCGGCGAACGGCCTGGCGGCGAAGTAGACGGCCGCGAGCGCCAGGGTCTCGTCATCGAGGCCGGCGAAGTACTCACCGAGCAGGCGCGTCTTCTCCAGCTTGCTGCTGGTCGCGCGAATCGATTCGCCCGTCCGGGCGAATGTCTCCATCCGGCTAGCTTAGAGGGCTAGCCTGCCTGGATCTGATCGGCGGGAGGTGCGCTGATCGTCTCCCCGGCGTTGTACTTGTCGAAGCTGAGCGTGATGTTCTGGCCTCCGCTCTGGGTCTCGACGTACTTGATCGGATAGCCGTTGTTTTCCCCGATGTAGGCGTCGAACGCGTTGCCGTCCTTGTCTTTCGCGGTCGCGTGCCAGGCTTTTCCCTGCGGCAGGTTCTCCTCGCCGACGTACTTCTGCTCGCTCGCCCCCGCGAATGCGCTCGGATCGATGCCAGAGGTACTCTTTGTCGCCACCCACTTGGGAGAGCCTGGTGTCAGGCCATAGTTCGTGCCGTCGACCGAGATTTCCTGGATGGTTACCGTCTGCCCACCGACGTTCGTCGTGAACTTGAAGCGGCCCGCGAGTTTGGGTTTGTAGACGAGCGCGCCGTCCCCGACCAGCTCTACGGTCGCGCCGCTATTATCCGTGATCTTGCCGGTGACATTGAAGTGCGCGTCCTTGAGATTCGAATGCTGCGGCTTTGCCAGCACCTCTTTCGCGGTGGGGGCTGCCGGCGTGGGCACGCCGCATGCTGCCGTAAGGGCGGCGAGCACGATCAAGAGCAGCGAGCGGCGCGTTGGCAGCTTAACCCTGCACCACCTGGGCCGCCGGTGGTGCCGTGATCGACTCCCCGGTGTTGTACTTGTCAAAGCTCAGCACCAGGGCGTTGCTCTGCTGGGTTTCTGTGTATTTCAGTGGGTAGCCATCACTCTCACGAATCCAGGCATCGAATTGGTTCCCGTCGGTGTCCTTGGCTTTCGCGTGCCACGCCTTGCCGTTGGCCAGGCTTTCCTCGCCGACGTACTGGAAGCTGGAAGCACCAAGGAAGCTCTCCGGCGCCAGTCCCGTGCCGGTCTTCTTGGCCGTCCACTTGCCATTCCCTGGCGCGATGAAGGTGTAGTCGACGCCGTCAACCGAGATGTCCTGGTAGGTAACCTTCTGCCCCGCCACGGTCGTCTCGAGCTTGAGTCGTCCAGCGCCCGGCGACTTATAGACCAGCGCACCGTCGCCGTTGACATCAACGGTCGGTGCCCCGGGACTCGGACTGACAAACTTGGCGCTCACGACGAAGTGGGCGTCCTTGAGGCTGGCGTGCAGGGGTTTGGCCAGGATGTCCTTCGCTGATGGCGGTCCGAGGGGTGAACCCGGTCCACCACAGCTGGCGAGCACGCCAAAGGTCACCATCGCGGCGGCGATTCGTAGGGCTCTTGCGACCACTATTGCTGGATGTCCGAGGCGGGTGGGGCGCTGACCGTCTGCCCCGTATTGAAGCGATCGAAGGTGGCGGTGAAAGTGGATCCCTGCATCGTGCTCGCGTACTTTAGCGGATAGCCGTCCGATTCCCGGACCCAGGCTTCGAACGGGTTGCCGCTGTCGTCCTTGGCTTTCACGTGCCAGGCCTTTCCCTGGGAGAGCGTCTCCTCGCCGAGGTAGACGGCACCGGTTCCCTTGAAGGAGCTCGGGTTCGACGAGTTCGTGCTCGGCTTGACGGTCCAGCGTGGGTTGTCGGGCGACAGATCGTATTCCTTGCCCCCGATGATGATCTCCTCGAACTTGAGCGGTTGCCCGGCGATGGTTGTCTGCATCGTGAACCGGGAAGCCTGCTGCGGCTTGACGACGATGATCCCTTCACCGGTGGCGTCGAAGGTGACGCTGCCGCTGACGATGTGGGCGACCAGGGTGAAGTGCCCATCCTTAACGTTGGCGGTGTCGGGCTTGGCCAGTATCTCCTGCGCCGTGGGCGGCTTGGCCGGCCCCGCGACGGTATTGCTGCAGGCGGCGAGGGCCAGCCCTGAGATTGCGAGAACGAGTCCGGTGTGCTTTTTCACGGCGCTTATCCTAGCGCCGGTGTGCCAACAAGTCAGGCGCTGTCGGTGTCGTCTAAGGGCAGGCTGCCCGACGGGTGGCTGGGCGGAGCAATGATCTCCTGGATGATGAAGACCGTATCGATCAGCTCAGCGGTGCGTGTGCCGGGCTGGAGTCGCTCGATCAAACGCGGTCTGAGGCGGGCCACGCCTTCGAGCTGCTCCCGCAACTTGGCCAGGGCCGGTTCGTAGCCGGCCGGCACGGTGCCGACGCCGTCGAGGTTCAGCTCTTCGAGGTCGTGAAGCAGGTGATCCGTGAGCCGGCGCGGCTCGGCCAGCCGGGCCTGCCGGCGTTGCCGGTCGCGCCGATCCGCCTCCCGGATTTCCCGGTTGGCCGATCCGAGTGGTCCAATCAATCGATCCTCCCTGCGGATTGCTAATGGCGAGGTCTTCTTGTATCACCCAGGGCGTCATCCTTGTCAATGGCTAAACTGCAATGGCATTTGATAGGGCAAAAATCAACCCGCTCTGGGCGGGAAGGTCCAGCGCGTGGGCGTGCCCGTGAAATCGGCTTCGGTCAGGCCGAAGGCCCAGGCCAGCCGAATCATGCGAGCGCTGAAGTCGCTCGACCGCCCACGGCCAGGGGAGTAGACCGGCGCCCTGGTCGGCATCAAGGAAGCCATAACCCGGCATATGCGACCGGCTGGCAATGGGCTCCGCCACTCTCAGCTAGCTCCAGGCGAGCTGGCCGCGTTCTTTCCAGTACTGATGGGCCGGCTCGGCGAGGTTCGATA
>JALYYE010000032.1 GCA_030946735.1 Candidatus Dormiibacterota bacterium | reverse complement strand
GCATTGCGCGAAGAGCCTTACATGTTCGGGGGCGCCGTGCTGTGCTGGGGAAGGATCGTGATCCATCCCGAAGGCATGCGTGCGCAGCATGCCCGGCCGCTGGCGCTCTGCCGGCCCGAAAGCCCCGGTGTCCAACAGCGGACGGCTCTCCTGCTCCGTGAGGTCACGAGGGAGTATGCAATCCCCCTGCTCGAACTGCGCGACCTGGTCGCCTACGCAAGTGAGTTCGGGGCCAGCTACAAGCCGGACCCGCTCCCGCCGTCACGGAGCGGCCTCGACCGGGTCAAGGACGCCTTCTCCTGGCGCCAGATGCGCCGTCGCCTGGGTAAAGCCTTCGGCGGCTGACGCCCAGCTGGGCTAGCGGCCCTCGCTGACCTCGTAGAGCTCGTTCGCGGGATGGCCGGCCTTCTTGTGAACGGCGGCCACGGCCTCCTTGTTCGGACCGGTGGCCAGGCAGAACACCTTGCCGGCCTTGGAGTCCAGCCAGTAGCGCGTGTACTCGACGCCGGTACCCTTCTGGGCTTCGATATCTTTCTTATGGGCTTCTGCGAGCTGCTCCGGCGTGACGTGCATCCCCTCGTGTACGTCCATGAATGTCGGCATGAATCCTCCTCCTGTGCTGCAATAATCCGTCGCCTGCGATCTATCGTAGCGCCCGATCCGCCTAAGCTTGCTGATCTGAATGCATGACGGCGCCGACGTCATCGTCGTCGGGGCCGGCCTCGCCGGGCTCGTCGCGACAGCGGAGCTTGCCGATGCCGGTCGCCGTGTGATCCTGCTGGAACAGGAGCCAGGACCCTGGCTCGGCGGGCAGGCCTTCTGGTCGTTCGGAGGCCTCTTCCTCGTCAACTCGCCCGAGCAGCGACGGCTCGGGGTTCGCGACTCGCACGAACGGGCGCTGAAGGACTGGATGATGACGGCCGGATTCGATCGGCCGGAAGACCAGTGGCCCAGGAAATGGGCCGAAGCCTACGTCGCGTTCGCCACCGGCGAGAAACGATCGTGGCTGCGCTCGCAGGGCATCCGGTTCTTCCCAATCGTCGGCTGGGCCGAGCGAGGTGGATCTTTGGCCGGCGGCCCAGGGAATTCCGTGCCACGGTTCCATGTGACCTGGGGCACAGGCCCCGGCGTCGTGGCGCCCTTCGAGCGCCGCGTGGGGGAGGCCGCCGCCCGCGGCCTGGTCAGGATCATGTTCCGGCATCGCGTCGATGCGCTGACCGTCACCGGCGGCGTTGTCGATGGCGTGCACGGGACGGTCCTCGAGCCGAGCTCGGTGGACCGGGGTCGACCCAGCTCCCGCGCCGAGGCTGGCGAGTTCGAGTTGCACGCCCACGCGGTCATCGTCACCTCAGGCGGGCTCGGGGGGAATCACGACCTGGTGAGAAAGAACTGGCCGGCCCGGCTTGGCGATCCCCCGCATCGCATACTGACCGGCGTTCCTGCCCATGTCGACGGCCGGATGCTCGCCATCAGCGAGAGTGCCGGCGCGACTGTAATCAACCGCGATCGGATGTGGCACTACGTGGAAGGGATTCAGAACTGGAACCCGATCTGGCCGAACCACGGCATCCGGATCCTGCCAGGACCCTCGTCACTGTGGCTCGACGCGCGTGGGAATCGTCTGCCGGCGCCGCTCTTTCCCGGCTTCGACACCCTGGGCACCTTGGCCCACTTGAGGAAGACCGGCTTTGATTACTCCTGGTTCGTGCTGACGCAGCGGATCATCAAGCGCGAGTTCGCGCTTTCGGGGTCCGAGCAGAATCCCGATCTGACGAACAGAGACATTCGGCTGCTGCTGCAGCGGGTGGTCTCGAAGTCGGGCCCGGGGCCGGTTGAAGCATTCAAGGAACACGGCGCCGACTTCGTGGTCGCGAGCAACCTGGGTGACCTGATGCGCGGCATGAACGCACTGTCGGGCGAAGCGCGCCTCGATCCGATCAAGCTGGAGCACGAAATCGCGGCTCGTGACCGCGAGCTGGGCAACGGCATGACGCAAGAGCAGCAGATCCTCGCCATTCGGGTGGCGCGACGCTACCTGGGTGACCGACTCATCCGGGTCGCGGCGCCGCATCGAATCCTGGATCCAGCGGCCGGTCCCCTGATCGCGGTGCGCCTCCATATCCTGACCCGCAAGACGCTGGGCGGTCTGCAGACTGATCTGTCCGGGCGCGTGCTGCGATCCGATGGGACACCGCTGCCGGGACTCTTTGCTGCGGGCGAGGTCGCCGGCTTCGGGGGAGGAGGGATGCATGGCTACAGATCGCTGGAGGGGACGTTCCTGGGGGGCTGCCTGTTCTCGGGGCGCGTCGCAGGACGCGCTGTCGCAGCAGCTGTC
>JALYYE010000004.1 GCA_030946735.1 Candidatus Dormiibacterota bacterium | reverse complement strand
GTGGCGGCCTTTCTGCTGCTGGCGTTCTGGGTCAACGTGCTGGCCGCGACCCTGGCGATCAGCGGTTTGCTCTTCTATGTCTTCATTTACACGCTCTGGCTGAAGCGCTGGACGGTACAGAACATCGTCATCGGAGGCGCCGCCGGGGCGGTCCCGCCGGTGGTGGGATGGGCAGCCGTCACGCACCGAATCGACCTGACCGCGATCTATCTGTTCGCCGTCATCTTCCTCTGGACGCCACCGCATTTCTGGGCGCTGGCCCTCCGGCTCAAGGGCGATTACGCCCGGGCGCAGGTGCCGATGCTGCCGGTGGTCCGAGGCGACGCGGTCGCCCGTCGCCAGATCCTGCTCTACACCGTGGTGCTCGTCGCCGTCACGCTGGCGGTCGTGGTGACCGGCGCGCTGGGGTTGCTCTACCTTGCCGGGGCAATCGTGCTCGGTGGCGTTTTCATTGCGCTCGCCATCGTCAACCTCCGCTCCCACCGGCAGCGGTGGTCCCGATGGCTCTTCGATTACTCGATCGCCTATCTCGGGCTTCTCTTCGCCGTGATGGTGGCCGATCGGATGATCGGGAGGCTATAGTTTCCGGTGGCCTTTCATGCATAGGGACGAAGCGCGTAGGAACGTTCGGCTGGGGATACTGTTGTTCGTGACGGCACTGATCATGTTCGGCCTGTCCTTCGCCTGGGCGTTGATCTACAACAACTTCGGCGCATGACGGAACCCGAGCAGGTGTCGCACGCGGACAGCCACGAGGCGATCCACCTGCCGCCGCCGAGCATCTGGCCGCCGGTGCTGGCCGTGGGGATTGCGCTCCTCCTGACGGGACTGATTCTCAACCTGATTCTTCTGATCGTGGGGGTGGTCATCTCGGTGACCGCGACCGCGCTCTGGGTGCGCGATGCGCGTCGCGAGTTCGACGCGCTGCCCGAATAAGTACGGTCACCACCTGATTCTCTGGCGCCGCCCGCGATTTCGTGGCGACGGCGCGCCATCGCCCCGTAGACTCGATCGAGGGTAAACCCGTTCGGATAAGGAGGCACACGTGACCCTTTGGAAGATGACTATCGCGGCAGCTGGCAGCGCCCTGGCGCTGGCCGCCTGCGGGAACTCGAGCGGCGGCGGCGGCGGAGCGTCCGCCTGCAACCCGACGGGTGGCAGCAGCAGTGGCACGGGCACAAAAGTGGTGAAGGTTGTTTCTGACCCCAGTACGGTTGGCAAGTACGACCCGAACCCTATCAGCGTCAGTGTCGGTCAGAGCGTTGAGTGGGACTTTAACGACAATTCCGCGCCGCACACTGTGACCGCGGAGGACATGAGCTTCGATTCCTGCTCGCAAACCGCAGGGGCGAAGTTCGTCGTCACCTTCAACAAGGCAGGGGACTTCAAGTACCACTGCACGCTCCACGCGCAGATGCTCGGAAACGTGAAGGTCAGCTAGGCAGCCAGGGAAGGAATCCGGCGATTCCTTCCCTACACTCTCCGGGGATGAAGCCACTCGTCGCCGCCCTGGCTACCGCCTGGCTCGTGGCATGCGGAGCGTCAGCGGCGCAACCGGATGACCATGCCATTGTGGCCGATTTCCGCAACCACCAATCAAATGTCGAGGTGACGGCGGACGGGAGCGTCGTCCGCGTGCTGCCCGACCGAACCAGCTCCACTGGCACTCACGAGCAGTTCATTGTCAAACTCTCCTCGGGCGACATCACCATCGAGGTGGAGCACAACATCTCCATCGCTCCCCGAGTTCCGGTCGCCGTGGGCGATCACGTGATTGTGCACGGTGAGTACATCTGGAACCCTCAGGGCGGGCTGATCCACTTCACCCACCATGACCCGCACGGAACGCACGAGGGCGGCTACATCCAGGACAACGGGAAGACCTACGACTAGGGCGTGCGCACGCGCTCGACCTCACCGGCGATGACGCTGATCCGCGAGCCATCGTCGAGGCGCACCCGAAGCGCGCCATCCTCCAGCACGTCCTCCGCGATGCCGCGAATCAGCCCGCCATGGCGATGGAAGGTAACCGCCTCGCCCAGCATCGTGCTCCGGCTGCGCCAGCCCGGGACAATCCAGCCGACCCCTTCGCGATCCGCCCGCTCGTAGGCGTTGCCGAGGTCGTTGAGAATGGCGGCCAGCACAGGCTCACGCTCCAGCTCATGGCCCAATTCGACCGACAGCGAGGTGCCGCCGTCGGGCAGGTCCTCGCGTGATTGGTTGACGTTCAAGCCCACGCCCAGAACGACGTTCGCCCCAGCGGGCCGTTCCAGCAAGATGCCCGCCAGCTTCTTGCCGTGGAGAAGGACGTCGTTCGGCCATTTGAGGTCGGGCACCGCGCCCGTTGAGACCTCGATCCCGCCGGCAACGGTCAGCGCCGCCAGCAGAGGCAGCAGAGGGAGCACGTCGACCGGCGGCCGCAGGATAGTGGAGAAGAGAAGCGCCGTTTCCGGCGGAGCGATCCAGGATCGTCCCTGGCGGCCGCGGCCCTCGCGTTGCAGGTCGGTGACCACGGTCCAGCCCTCTTCCGCGCCGCGGGCGGCAGCGGCGCGGGCCAGCTCTTGCGTGCTGCTGCACGAAGGCTCGTAGTGGAGTTTCCAGACGACCTCGCCGGCCACCAGGCGATCGCGCACCCGGTCGAGGACAATCGCGCTCACTGGATGGGGGTGATACGCGCATCGGTGCCGCCGGCCTGGACGGTGATGATCCCAGCGACGATCACGGCCGCGCCGAAGACCTGCAATGGCTGCAGCCGGTCGCCGAGAATGAGGAACGCAATCACCCCAGCAAACACCGGCTCTGCGGTGGCGACAATGCCGGCCGACGATGGGCGAATGGTTCGCAATGCCAACACAAAGAGGCCGTGCGCGGCGAGGGTGCCGACCAAGCCCAGCAGTGCCATGGCGAGCCAGATCCGCCAGTCCGCAGGCAGGCGCGTGCCGCTGACGAGGTCGAAGACGGCCCACAGCAGGGTCCCGGCGCCGAAGCCGTAAACCAGCAGCGTCCAGGTATTGAGCCGGCGGGCCAGCGTGGACGCCCGCAGGACGTAGAAAGCGAAGAACGCGGCTGCCACCAGCCCCAGCATGACACCCGGAAGGTTCACCCGGAGGAGGGCGGGCTGGTAGGCGCCGACCGCGAAGAAGG
>JALYYE010000388.1 GCA_030946735.1 Candidatus Dormiibacterota bacterium | reverse complement strand
TAGATGAGCAGCTTGGCGGCGGCCTGCGATTTGCCCAGCACCGCGCCAACCTCCTCCATCGTCATATCCTGCGAGAACTTCAAGATCATTGCGGCCCGTTGTTGCGCGGGCAGCCGGTCCACGGCTTGCCAGACGGTCCTCAGGCGCTCGCGACCAACGACCTCCTCGAGTGGGTCGAGCGCCGGAGAGATCAGGTCAAGATGCTCGTCGAGCGGGAGGGGCGAGCGCCGACTGCGATAGTGGCTGGCGACGGCGTTGACGGCGATGCGGTAGAGCCAGCAGCTGAAAGGACGGCCCTGGTCGTGGTAACCCTTGATATGGCGCAGTGCGCTGAGGAAAACCTCGGCGGTGATGTCCTCGGCCAGGCCGTCGTCCCGAACCCGAGCCCGCACGAAACGATAGATCTGGCCGGCGTAGCGGTCGTAGAGCTCGCCGAAGGCTGCGGGATCGGACTTCGCACGCTCGACCGGATCGCGCCAGAATGCGTCGGGAATGCCGGCGGAATTGAGGGTGCTCACACCCCGGCACGCTACTGCCCGCCTCTCGACAAGTCGTCACGGAAAGTAGTGAAAGTTAAGAGCGGGCCGGGGGCAGCCGGGAGTTACGCCCGGATACGCTGCCGCCCGCTGTAGACGTTCAGGCTCCGACCGCGAAGGAAGCCGATCAGGGTCTGGTTCGACGCCTGGGCGAGATCGCGGGCCAGGCTCGAGGGCGCAGAGACGGCCACCAGCACCGGGATGCGGGCCTGGAGCGCCTTCTGGACGATCTCGAACGATGTCCGCCCACTGACCATCAGGATGTGGTGGTCGAGGGGGAGCAGTTGCCGCTCGACGGCGTGGCCGACGACCTTGTCGACCGCGTTGTGGCGCCCGATGTCCTCCCGGACCGCCACCGGCTCGCCGGCTGTGGTGAAGAGACCGGCGGCGTGCAGGCCACCGGTGCGCGCGAAGATCGCCTGCTCCGAGCGGAGCCGCGCGTCGAGTCCGTAGATGATCTCGGGGTCGATGGTGAGACCGGTGTCCGGCAGCGGCGGCGCGGACTCGTGGATCGCCTCGATGCTGCTGACCCCACACAGTCCGCAGCTGGACGCCGCCAGGAAATTACGTTGCCATCGCCGGTCGACCCCCGGCGCACCGGGTGCCAACTCGACGTCGATGACATTCTCCAGGTCGGGATGCTCGCCATTGGGGATCACATCCATGCGGGTGACGTCGGCGGCCTCGCGGATGATGCCCTCCCCAAAAAGAAAACCGAGCGCCAGCTCACGCTCGAAACCCGGTGTCCGCATCATCACCGTCAGCGGGGTACCGCCGATGCGGACTTCCAGCGGCTCCTCGGCGGCAAGCTGGTCGTCCACACGGACGCCGGCCTCCTCGCCATAGCGAAGCACCCGCGCGCGATGCGAACTCCGATCCCTCATCGCATTGATCCTAGCGAACGTCTTCCCAGCGGTAGGCGATGACACCCCCGCTGAAGGGCACCTTCAACCCGGATCGAACCAGGTACGGCTCGACGCCGCTGTACAAGGGAATGAGGCGGTGGTCGCTGAGGGCAATCTCCTCGGCTTTCTGGTATTCCTTGATCGCATCGTCCCAGGTGAGGGCTGCCCGGGCCTTGCCGAGCGCCGCATCGATCTCCGGGTCCCCTACGCGTAAGTTGTTGAATTGCGCGTTCGATGCGAGCAGGTTGTCGAGGACATCGGAGGCGTAGGGAAAGTCGGCGCTCCAGGTGTCGATGATGAGCGGCAGCTGGTCGAGGGAGGCGCGGTTGAAGAAGTCCCCGGTCGGATGCAGATTGACCGTGCGGCCGGTGGCGCTACTGATCTGGTCCTGCAGGTCTCTCGCCACGCGTCCGACGGTCGAGTTAGTCGAGAAGTAGAGGCCGATCTGCGAGGGGAAGCCTGCCTGGTCGAGACCAGCCCGCGCGGAAACGGGGTCGAACCCCGTCAGATGGCGATCGAGATGTCCCGCCACGCCGGGCGGAATCAGGTCACTTGCCGGAGCGGCGAGCATCGATCCGAACAGCGCCAGGTCAGTGAGCCGCCCGCGGTCGATCGCCTGTGCGATCGCCAGCCGCTCGGGCGGTCCATAGCCGCTGCCGGCGATGGTGTTGAATCCGAGATAGGTGGTGCGCGTATTCGCAACCTTGTGCAGCTGCGCCAGATGTTGCGGGTCGCGAGCGAAGCCGAGCAGCTGGGGGCCGGAGAACCCGTGGGCGATGTCGACCGCGCCGCCGGTGAAGCGGTCGAGACGTTTGGCCGAGTCAGGCTCGATCTCGATATCGATGCTGCGCACTTGCGATCGGGGCTCCCAGTAGTCGGAAAAGGTGCTGAGATGCAGGCCATGACCGCGGTCCCACTTATCCAGGTGGTAGGGGCCGCTGCCCGATGAGACGGCTCCATTCAGGCTGGGATCGTCGAGCCAGTACGGTGGCAACGCGAGCCGCGTCAGCAGCGAACTGTCGGGCTGGGACAGGCGCACGAGGAGCGTTTTCTGATCAACCGCCTGCACGCCGGTGAGGGCGTCACCAGGGTAGCGGGCGCCGAGCGGCGCGAAAAACGTTGTCAGTGGACTGGCGGTCTGGGGCGCCAGTGCGCGCATCCAGGCCGTAAGGGCATCCTGGGCTTTGACGGTCGCGCCCGATTGGTACTTCGCCGCGCGCAGGTGGAAGGTATAAACGCGCCCCGAATCCGCGATCTCCCAACTCTGGGCCAGGGACGGCACCGGACGAAGGGTCGCATCGAGCCGGGTCAGCCCCTGAAAGAGCTCGGCCCCGACCGCCAGCGAGGTGGGATCGTTGATCAGCGCCGGGTCCAGCGTCTGCGCATCTTCGGCCTCGCTCACCTGCAGGTGCGAGACTCGACTCGTGTTCGCGGGCGAGGCGGAGGCTGGCGGCGTGGGCATGCCCGGCAGGTTGCACGAGCTCAGCAGCAACGCCAGCGCCAGCCCCACCGCGCAGCTGGCGCGGCCGACCATTTTTCCGATACTAGCAAGGTGTCGCGCCGCCACATCCCGATCCTGACCGCGCTCACGGCACTCTTCGTTTGGATTCTTCCCGGGGCACCGGTAAGCGCCGCCGGGACGGCGACGCTGGTGAGCGGGACGGTCGTTCCGCATAACCCACCGATGGACGGCGTCATGCGCCTCGACCTCCGCGTGCGCAACGACACGCCGAACGCGTGGGCCGCCGGCGACCTGGTCCACCTGACCTGGAAGGGTGCCGATGGTAAGCCGGTGGCGTCCGATGCCCGACCGTTGGGCCAGGCAGTCGCTCTAGCCGCGACAATCGACCTGACGCTGGTGACGCTCTCCCCCACGGCGGTCGGTGACTTCACCTTGACTACCGAGCTCGAGACGCGCGGCAGCCGGCTTCAGATCGGGGACCCTAGCCCCTTCCACCTGAGTGGTTTCCTCTTCAAAGGCCGGGGCAACGGCCACGGCCTCGGAATGAGTCAGTGGGGCGCGCGCGGGCGCGCCGCTGCGGGGGATGACTACAAGAAGATCCTTGCCGCCTACTACAAGAACAGCCGGATCGATGGCCGCGACACATCCGGTACGGTGCGCATCGCTCTCACCCATGGCCCCATCGACCTGGCGCGTCCGTGGCCACGGGTCTTCGGTGCCTTGCCGACCGTCGCCGGCCTGTTGACGGTGGACGGTTATCCGCAGCTGTCCGCAACCGCCGGCTCGGTGCTCGGGTTTGACGTCTCAGCGGGCGGAAAGCCCGAGGTCTTCTTGCAGCCGGCGAGCGGTACGGCGCAGATAACGGTCCCCCTCGACCGCACCCTCGTCATCCGCAGCGCCGGACCCGCCGGAATCCGCACCAACGTCCTGCAGACCATGGGCGGTGATTTCCGGACGGGCGCCGAGCAGTGGCGGTACAGCGGCGAGCTGCGCATCATCCCCAAGGGAGGGGCGACCATCCTGCCCGTCAACGTCTTGCCCATGGAGGACTACCTCAAGGGCGTCGTACCCGCCGAGATGCCGCCCTACTGGGGTGTCGAGGCGCTCAAGGCGCAAGCGATCGCCGCTCGCACCTACGCGCTGCGCAAGATCTCCGCGGGCGGCGGCGACTTCGACCTCGAGGGCAACCAGTTCGACCAGGCTTATAGCGGACTGACCGAGCAGGTCAAGGCGAGCAGCGATGCGGTCGATGGGACCAAAGGCCAGGTGCTTACGAACAACGGGCAACTGTTGAGTGCGCTCTACATGGCGTCGGGCGGCGGTCACACGGAGAACAGCGAGTACGGTTTCATCCATTGGAATCACGGGTTGCAGCCGGCAGCGAATCTCCCCTACCTGCGCGGCATCGTCGATCCGCTGGACCGGGCTCCCTCGTGGCAGGTGGGCCCGTTCTCTGCCACCGATGCTGCCCAGATCCTGCGCAACAATGACGATGACCTCGGCGACCGGTTGGTCGGGATCGACATCCTTCAAAAGGGGCCCTCCGGACGCCTGCTGGGCGTCCGCCTGCGGGGAAGCAGCAAGACCGATGAGATCAGTGGCCCGGTGTTGCGTGCCTGGTTCGGACTTCCCGACACGCTCGTCGAGATCGTCGGCGGCGGTTAGCCCGTCTACGCCGCGCGGTGCTGCTCCGGCGGCGCCGCGTTCCCCGGCTGGGCGGCGGCTTGCCGCGCCGCGCTCGCCCGATGCTGGCGCACGATGTACGCGGACATCAGCCAGCGCAGCAGCAAGATCAGGATGACGACTCGGAAAATGGCAAAGTAGCCGGCCATGAAGAACCCGATCGTGTACAGCGCGTAGACGCCGATGGCAATCGCGAGCGCGACGAATGAACCCTGCCGGACGAAGTAGGACAGCAGCACGAAGCAGGCACCGACGACAACCGCCCAAATGCCGAACAACGAGCCCGGGTCCCGCATGTAGTTCAGCTCGGTGACGAGTCCGAGGAGGACGTAGAACGCGCCGACCGTCGCGAGCCAGCGCCAGGCGCTCCGTACGTGCTTCTCGGCCTTTTCGAGGTCGGTCCGCGACGCCGGCCGAGCAGCCCCGGCGGCGGCCGCCCAGCTCGCGGCCGAAGAAGATAGTTCCTGTGGCGCAGAGGCCTCTTTGGGCGGTATCCAGGCGGGCTGCGCCGGCGCGACGGCGCCGACCGCTGCACACATGTCGCAGCTCTTGCTCCCGATCGGGAGAGCACAGCCGCACCTCTTGCAGACGGCCATGGACCTATATCGGGCGAGGCGCGCCGAACCTCCGTGACGATCGTGCAACAAAAAGCCCGCCGGCTGGCGCCGGCGGGCCGTGAGATCCTGGCTTAGCTGCCCTGGATCCGTTTCAAGGTCTCAGGCTCGATCATCCCCCACATTTCGGTGATCTGACCCTGGTCGTTGGTGTGAACGACCAGAACTTGCTGGCCCTCGATCGTCCTGCCTCGTGACTTGACCTTGAGATTGATGAGCGCGACGACGTGGTCATTGTCGGCCAGGATGGCGTGCGGATCCTGGCGAAATTCCTCGAACATGGTCGGAGTCTTTTTGAGCGCCGCAACGACCGCATCCCTACCCCGTACCTCGGGCACCAGCGAGCCGCGCATCACCGCGTCGGGGGCAAATCCTTCCGGATTGACATTGCCGCGACTGCCATCTTCGATCGCCTTGCGCGCCATCTCGACCTTCTGCTGCGGTGTGAGTTTTGTGCGGGCTTCGGCCATGCTTGCCTCCTTGGTTAGCCTTCCAGCGACTTCTTTAACTGCTCGGTATCGGAGGCAACCCAGGCCTCCGTGGTCTTGCCCTGATCGTTGATGTGGAAGATGAAGGCTTCCTTGTCCGAGTAGGTTTTGCCGTTTCGCTTGACGGAGCTATTGACGAGGGCGACGACGTGCGTCTGGTTCGCGACCACGTCGTGGAGTTCGAAGTTGATGTCCTGGAATGTCTGAGCGAAATCCAGGATTTGGGCCATCGTCGCTTGCTTGCCCTTGAAATCTCCGCCGAACTGCGTGGAACCTCGGCCGTGCCAAACGATGTCGTCAGAGAAACTGTCGCTGATCGTCTGGAGATCGCCGCGCTTGAACGCGTCGAAATCCTTGCGAACGATGTCGATCTTCTGGTCGAGACTGAGCTTGGT
>JALYYE010000387.1 GCA_030946735.1 Candidatus Dormiibacterota bacterium | reverse complement strand
AACAGGCCCGTTAAGCGCCAGGAGACAGAAGTCATCGAGGTCGTCCGCCAGCTTCGAAACACCGCGCGCGCCGTCGCCATTCCAGCACGGAGTATATCTTATTGCGAATCGTTCGCAATAGCGAATTTGTCACGTTTCCGTAACTCCCAAAGCCGGACCGCCGTGTGCCTGCAATCGCTCAGGGCGGTGGCGTCAACCTGAGGACCATCGACCAGGAGTTCCCACCCAGCTCACCCGCCCGAAACCAAAACGCACATAGAGCCGGAGGGCTCGGCGAAAGCCGGGGTCCTTCTGGCCGCCAGCAAACGGTGCTGAGGAACATGGCTTTCAGGAAGGGCAGGTCTGCGGACTCCAAATGACGCAAGACTGTCTTCCGCGTCCTGTCACCATGGGGAAAGTCGCTGCGCCGCATGCCCACTTTCACGCGTCTGATGGGCGCACCTTCACCGCTGATGCCGTTGCGGGTGCAGAACTCATATCGCGGAGGTAGACAAATGCGCAAGTTGATCGTCGTCGTGTTCGCGGCTACGGCCGCCGCGCTGTCGGCATGTGGGCCATCGGCGTCGGAAAGCGGCCCTGCCAGCTCGCCAGCCCCCTCCACGTCAGTGACCACGCAGCAAATCGCTGCGCTCGCCAAGCAGATTTTTCCGAAGGCGAGCGAGCAACCCGCCTATGGGGTCTGCGGTGCCGACTTGAATTTCAGCCCATGCCCGTACACCGATCGGCTGAAGGCTCGACTGACCCAACTGCGCGAGACGCTCCTGCGCGCCCAGAACCTAGCGACCACACGCGAGATCACTGGCGAGGTCATGAGCGCTGACGCCGGGATCGCCCATGTCAAGCTGTTCCAGGGTCGCACCACGCTCGACCTCTGGGTCGTGCAGCGCGGCCAGGCGCTCCTGGTTGACGACGAGGTCTGCAGTGGCCGGAAGGAGACCAGTATCTATGCGACGTTTGTGACCTGCGATGCGGCTGCTTAGCCGCGTCGCAGTCGCCCTCGTTGTCGGCGCCCTTTTCCTGGGGGTTGCCTTGTCGACCGGATGGCTGAACCGCACCGTCGCCCTCGAAGGCGACACGTTTCATCTGATATCGACGCACTCGCCATTGAAGTTCGTCTCGGCGTCGCCCCAGGGCAGCACATCCGGGAGGCTGCGCTGAGATGGCGCTGCGGTGCTCCGCGGCGCCGCTAGGCGCCGCTTACATGCAGCAGGCGCCCGATCCCGTAGCCCGCAGCTGCCGAGACCATGCCGATAACGGTCATCTGCAGGCCGCTGATCCGCCAGTCGCCGACCAGCGTGAGCGCCTTGTAGGCGCCGACCGCAAACAGCACGACGGCGCAGAGCGGGACCGCCATGATGGTGGCGGCCGTCACCGAGATCCCAAATAGCGGCACGAACAAAAATGGGATCAAGGGGATCACAGAGCCGATCAGGGTCGAGAATCCGGTGACCAGGGCGCGGCCGATCGGATTGGTGCCGGCGGAAGGCGTCAGGTGGAGCTCATCACGCATCATCGTGTCCACCCAGACCTTCTTGTCGCTGGTGATCTCTTGGACAACCCGCTCGAGCACCTCGCCATGCAGGCCCTTGTCGCGGAAGATCTGCCGGACCTCCTCCGTTTCGACGTCAGGCAGTTCCTCGACTTCTCGCTGCTCTTTCTCCAGCATCGCCTGGTAGTAATCCCGCTCGGCGAGCGTCGCGGTGTACACGACGCCACCCATGGCGATCGACTCCGAGAAGGTGGCGGCGAGCGCCGCCGCCAGGACGATCCGCAGCTGGGCCGTGGCCGCGGCAACGCCGAGCACCAACCCCAGGACATTGACCAGGCCGTCCTGACCGCCGAGGATGATGTCGCGCAGAGCCCGGCCGATCCCGCCTTTGTCGACGTCGGGCTCGTGCAGCGGTTGCGAGTGACGAGCCGGCTCCGGGTCAGCCATCGGTCTCTATCTTCGCAGTTGGGCGGCTATCGGGTCCGGGCCGCCTTCGCCTGGCAGCGCGCGCAGCGGCCGTGCACGACGAGGTCGGCATTGCTGACGACGAAGTCGTGTTGGTCGGTGATGTGGTGCAGCACCGGCACCATGTGATCGCCCTCGATGTGCAACGTCGAGCCGCACTGGTCGCAGACCAGGTGGTAGTGATCGGTCCCCTCCTCGGCGAGCTCGTAGTAGGCGCGGTCCCGAATCCGGGTCTCCTTGACCAGGCCGAGCTCTTCCAGCACCTCGAGGCAGCGGTAGATGGTCGCCAGGTTGAAGCGAGGATATTGCCGTCGAATCTGGGCGAGGATGTCCTCGGCGCTGAGGTGTTTCTTACTCTGCCGCAGGGTGTCCCAAACCAGCTGGCGCTGCATCGTCAGCCGGTATCCCGAGGTGTGAAGCGCCTCGGTCGCCGACGGTCGGGATCTCATCGCCCCATTGTGGCAGGGGTTTCGACCTCGACCACCGATCGGTCACCAGCTGTGGCATGTTTGTCATCGAGGCGGAAGAAGATCACCCAGATCGCCGCGAAGTAGATCAGATTGCCCAGCCCGAACATCACCAGGCCGGCGAGCAGCTGGTCCTCGAGTGGCGAGAGCGGCATCACACGTGGCGCCGCGGCGTAGAACGGGTAGATCACGACCGGCGAGAGGATAAAGGCCAGCCCAAGGATCGTCGGTGGCACGCCGGCGAAACCGAGGTAGGCGATCTTCCCCATGGCGCTCATGGCGTGGCGCCCGTCTGCCGGAACCAGGAGGGGCCACCAGAAGAGCACCCCCGCCGCCAGGAAGGTGAAGTGCTCGAGAACATGCACCGGCTCATTGCGAAGCGTCGCTTCATAGAGAAACGGGAGGTGCCAGACGGCGAGGACCAGGTTGAAGACCACGCTGGCGGCCAGCGGCGAAACGCCGATGCGCTGAAAGGCCCGCCACTCTTCTGGCAGGCCGAGCAAGAGGAGCGGCGGCACGATCATGGCCAGCAAAACGTGTTGCAGCATGTGGAAGCTGAACAGGTATCGGTCGCCGCCAACGTCGATGGGC
>JALYYE010000241.1 GCA_030946735.1 Candidatus Dormiibacterota bacterium | reverse complement strand
CTCTGGCATTCAGCCTCCTGGTACCCGACCAGCCCGATAGTCGAGATATCCCTGCAACAATAGCGTGGCGGCGACTCGGTCGATCTCCTGGCGCCGTTTGCCGCGCCGCTTACCCTGTTCGATCAGGGACCGCTCGGCCGCCACGCTCGTGAGTCGTTCGTCCCAGTATGCTACCGGCCGTCCGGTTGCCTTTGCTAACTGGGCGCCGAACGCCTGTGCCGAGTGAGCGGCGGCATCGATGCGGCCGTTCATCAGTCGTGGCAGCCCGACGACGATCAGTCCAACCTCGTGGCGCTCTACAAGCTCGCGCAGCGCCTTGAGATCCTCAGGCTCCGATCGGCGCGCCAGCACGCTGAGTGGCTGCGCGATCGTCGCAGACGGATCACTGAGCGCGAGGCCGAGCCGGACCGTGCCCGGGTCGATCGCGAGAATCCTCACGGGCTCGCGCTGGTGCTGGAGGCCTCCTGGATCTTGAGCGTGATGCGGGAGCTAAAGAGCGGCAGCCACGGCAGGCCTAAGGGTGACTGGGTGACCCGGGCGTCAACCACATTGGGGAGCGACTGGAGGAAGGCGCGTCCCTTGCTCGGACTCATCCCTTTGAGATGTGACCGGATCGCCGATTCAAGGAAGATCGGCGTGTAGAAGCCGGAGGTGTGGCCGTTCAGTGTGATGTGTCCGTCAGCGGTCATGTCACTTGGATCGTATTTGATCGTCGTTCCGTCGGTGGTCAACTGCGAGCCCTGGGGGACCTTCCGCTGGAGGAACCCCTTGAGCAGTTGCTGCACCGCCTTCTCGTCGTAGGCCACGCCATCACCGGCGACCTTGATCGTGACGGTGAAGCCGCCGACCTCTTCGCCAACCGCGTGATCGGCCTTCGCCGTGGCTTGCACGCCATTTCCCACCAGGACAAGCTTTTTGCCCTGGGCCTTGCCGTTCAGCTGGTCCGTTACCCGCGGCAGCGCGTCCTTGGCGTAGACGTCCCGGATGCTGTCCATGTCCGACTGCTGTATTACGGTTGCGGTTCGAGCGTCGGCACCGCCGCTGGTCGCCCGAGGATTGTCGACCTTCAGATCCGGGTCACCATTTTCAATGTTGCTGATCGTGTGCTCCGCCGTGTTGCCGTCAGCCCCGCCAGAGACGGCGGCGATTGCGACGGTCCCTTGCGCGTTGTATCCGATACCGATATGCGTAACCGCTTGAGTCGCATAACGCTTGCCCCCGTCCGTCAGAACGATCAGACCCTTTCGCACATCCTGTCCAAGGCAAAAAACGCACTTTGAGGTGATCACAACCTGACCCGTCGAAGGTATGGCGGCAATCTGCTTCTGCCCTGTTGGCGTTCCGGGCAGATTCTGCGACTCCTCGGCATGAATCGCCTGGGTCGCGAAGCGGTCAGGTGACCCCGCAGCCACGCCGGGAGCTCCCAACAGCTGCACATCGGCTTTGATCGGCGTCCCCTGGACCGCCACCGTCGCGGTCGCGGTCGGCAAGTACAGGAGGCCCACCAGCAGGCCGATGACTACGAAGAGCGCGGCCCCGATCAGATATGGCCGGTAGCTTCCAAGGGGCGGCCCTGATGCGGCCGGTTTGCGTGGGGCCGGCGCCTGACGCTTGGGCGGAGCCGACATCACCGACGCTTCCCGGGGCCGGTCGAGCGTGGCAACGCCACGCTGAGCGGCATTCGGCTGGCTGGTTGGAGGGGCGGCCAGGGCGACGGCAGGCGGGGCGGGAGCGGTGGCGGTCGCTGTGGCCGAGGCAGGCTCGCCGGTGAGTTCCGGTTGATGCACCTCGGTGCCGCGGTCGTATGCGGCCAGGCTCGGAAAGGCGGTAAAGCCGGCTTCCAGGGACATCGCCTGGAGCCGAGGATCAGCGCTAACCAGGTTGACCCGCTTGCCGTAACTGTCGGCGTAGCGCTTGAGGAGCCGGAAGCTCATGGCACTCTGGAGTGACCGGGCACGCTCCGGAACTACGAACGTGACCTCGTCCTCGAGGCTGAGATCACGTAAGCGGTCGACCAGGTCGGTGATCTCCTCGTCGGCTTCGACGTAGAGCAGCTTGGCCAGAGTCTTCACAGTTTTAACACGTCGCTGCCTTTCATACGCGAAACGTCACTGATTGTCGAGTTGTTACGGTGTCAGGTTTTCTCGGCCGCCGATCAGACTTTCATCGCCTTGAGCACCTTCCGCATCACCCCGAAAAGGGGCGCCTGGTCCTCTGACTGCTGCTGAATCGCATGGAAAGCCAGCCCCATGGGGGTGATGTCCTGCTGGTCGAGTAGGAGCCCCGTTGAGTCGTAAATGCCCCGGATGTCGACCGGCCGCAGAACGTTGATCGTCGGCTTGCGGGCGAACGGAAGTTTGTCCCCCCAGGAGAAGGCCTTGAGCTGGTCCTTGACCTCTGGCAGGGCACTCCCGCCTCCCGCCAGGTAGATGGCGGTCGGCAGGCGATCGCCCTTCGCCATTTCCTGCAGGGTGATCGCCACGCCCTCCACGAGTACCTCGGCGTCCCGGGCCAGCACTGCGTGGACCTTATCTACCTGGTCGCCTGGGAGCTCACCCTTCGAGTGACGCAACTTGACCGCCTCGGCGTCGTTGAACGAGATGCCGAAGCGGGAGGCCAACTTCTTGGTGAAGACGCGCCCGCCAAGCGGGAACATCCGGGTCCCCTCGATTCCGCCGTTGCGGATGAGCGCGATATCGGTGGTGCCGCCGCCGATGTCGATGAAGATGCCGCCGAAGTCGTAGACCTCGTCGGTGGCGGCGCAGCGCGCCATCGCGTACGGCTCCGCGACCGTGGCAATCAGCTCAAGGTCGAGCTCCGAGGCGATCGTCTGCAGCGCGCCGATGTGGGTCAGAGGCGCAAAGGTGTTGAAGACGGTGATTACCATCTGCTTGCCCTGGAAGTCGATCGGGTTGTTCACGACGAAGCCGTCGATGCGCACGCTGGTGATGGCGGAATTGATCAACTTGACGTTCACATCAGGAACACCGAGCTCGAGGCTCATCGAATGGCCGGCCTCGCGAAGTGCGCGCTTCTGCACGAGTTGCAGGGTCTGCAGCAGCTCGGTTTCGTTGATCTTGAGGTTGGGGTCCGCCCGCGGCACGGTCACCGACGTGCTGAAGCCTTTCACCAGTTCGCCAGCGATCCCGATAACGGCCTGGCCCGGGATCGTGTCGCACATGTCCTCAGCCTGCGACATCGCTCGGTCGCAGCTGTCGATGATCCCCTGGATGTCCGATGGGACCCCGGCTTGCATGTCAGCGAATTCCTGGCGCTGGCGCGAGGCGCCCAACACCATGCCGTTGCGCCCTTCGCGCTTGACGACGAGCGCCTTGATGTATTCCGTTCCGATGTCGAGCGCCGTGTAATAGTTCTCGTAATCGGCGCCGCGCCGCAAGCGCTTGATGCGGTCCTTGATCTTGATCATGAGCGATTTAGCTGCTTCCTGACGTAGTCCTGCACCGATTTGAACGCGTCGTCGACCCGATTGGGATCGATACCCCCACCCTGCCCTACCGGCCCGCGACCCCCACCTTTCCCGCCGGCTACCTGGCGGAAGGCCTGAATCAGCTCGTTCGCGGATAAGCGCTCGGCCAGCGGGCTGGCGACCTTGACGGCGAAATTCCGGCCGCCGATGACGATCGCCACGCCGTTGCTATTGGCACGGTTCAACGCCTCGTCAGCGTATGGGAGCAGGTCTTTTTCCTGCTCGTCGACCCGCTGCAGCATCAGGCGAACGCCATCGACGTCGGCCTCGTCGAGCTGGGCACCCCCGCCGGCGGCCAGCCGCTGGCGAAGGTTGGCGGTGTCTTTCTCGAGGCGTTTGACCTCCGCTTGCAGCGCGGCAACGCGTGCGGG
>JALYYE010000327.1 GCA_030946735.1 Candidatus Dormiibacterota bacterium | reverse complement strand
CGCCCCGTAACCGATCACCCGCCCGGCCGCACCGACGCGGCCCATCAATTGCGGCGCGATGCGGGTCTGGCGGAAGGTGGTGACGCTGACGTTCCAGGTGGTGTTGAAAAACCCGCTGAGGATGAGTGCACCGGGCAAGAGGGGAATCACCGGCAAGATCGTTCCGGCGGGGATGAGGATGTAGGCGATGCCCTCGATGAACGTCGACAGCACGAGGGTTCGGTGGATGCCGAGCCGATTCATGACCCGACGGTTGTAGAGCGCGCCGACCAGGCTGGCCAGGCTGCCCACGGCGAAGCACGCGCCGACGATGACCGGGGAGAGGCGCATCACCCGGTAGAGGAAGAGCAACTGTAGCGCCAGCGACATCAGGACACCGACGTTGGAGATGGCGGCACCGAGCGTAATGCGAACCAGCGCCCGGTCTCGTACCAGCACCCGGATCCCCTCGGCCGCCTCTTGCAACAGCCTTCGCCGAGGGGTAACCGGCAAGGACGGCTCGTTCGGTCGACTCGCCGCTACCAAGATCCCGGAAAGGAGAAAGGAGATGGCGTCGACGATGATGGCGAACGGCGCTGACACCAGGGTGATCAGCAGGCCGGCCAGTCCCGGTGCGCCGGTCGCGACCGCCTGCTGGGCCACCTCGAGTTTCGCGTTGGCGTCTGCCCAGTCAGCGCGTGGCACCAGGGAGGGCACATAGGCGGTGGACGCCAGGTCGAAGAAAACGGTTAGCGCTCCCACCAGAGCTGCGACGACGACGAGCTGCAGGAGGCTAAGGTGACCGAGTGCGAATCCCAGCGGGATCGACCCGAGGAGCCCGGCGCGAACGAGGTCAGTGACGACCAGGATCCGCCGCCGGCGAAGCCGATCCACCCAGACGCCGGCCACCAGCCCAAGCGCCGGCCAGGCGAGCGTGCCGGCCGCATTGAGGAAACCGACCTGGGCCGCCGAGGCATTGAGGATCAGGATCGCGACGGTGGGCAGCGCCAGCAGCGAAATCCGGTCGCCGGCAACGCTGATGGCACGAGCCGCCCAGAAGAGGCGAAAGTCACGGTACCGCAGCGCACCCCAGCGTCCTCGGCGCTGGGCCACTGGCTCCGCCGCGCGTTCGGGTTTCACCGAACGCAGCGTATCATGATGGCCGAATAGATGCCAAATCCTCGCTTGCGGCAGACCGTCAGCCCGCCGCCGCCTTTTGCAGCCGCCCTCGAGGGTGGGACCGGTTATGAAGCGCTGCTCGCGCTCTCGATGTTCACTGGCGACGAGCCCCAGGAGTCGTACGAGGTTGGAAAGGCGTGGTTCGCCCGGGCGCGGGCGGCGGCGTCCCCGGGGTTGGTGACCTCGCTGCGGAGGTTGGCTGGCAGCGAGGGCGCCCGATGGTTCCTGCTGCTCGGGCTGGTGCACGAGGCGGGAGGTTCCCACGACGTGAAGAGCGTCCTCAGTCATCTCCGCGCCATGCCGGCAGCCGACGTGCTCATCGCGCTGATCGGTGGCCGTCTGCCGGCGCTGCGGACGGCCGAGGGTCGGATGCTCGTCAAAGCAGCGCTAACGGGCGAGGCGAAGGCGATCGCGGCGCTGGCGGCCCGCGGCCACGCGAGCGATTCGAAGATCGTCAAACGGCTGCTGGCGATGGGCGCCAGTGAGGTCAAGCGGCTGACGGTCGAGGTCGTCAACCGGTGGGACGGCGAGGTCTTCAGCCCGATGGGCGACAACGGCGAGGCTCTGGCGGAGGACGTGACGGCAAAAACCAAGGCCGCGCGACGCCTGTCACCTCATCAGCTCGTTGACTTCGCCACCGGCGGCATCAACTACGAAGGCGAAGCCGGGATCGACCGAGTGCTCCTGATCCCCTCGATCGTGACCCGGCCGTGGATCACGATCTCCGAGTGGGAAAGCACCAAAATCATTTGCTACCGAGCCGGTCTCGCCGGCGCGACGGCTTCGGGCGAGCCGGCTCGAGACATGGTTCTGGTCTACCGGGCCCTGGGCGATGAGACCCGACTCCGGCTCCTGCGCGAGCTCGCTGGGGGCGACCGGCGCCTGGCCGAAATGGTTCAGTCCCTCGGCTTGTCCAAATCGACGCTTCATGGCCACCTGGCGGTTTTGCGCTCGGCCGGGCTGATCCGGCTCAGTCTCGGCGCGGAAAAGCGCTATGGCCTCCGCCCGGGACTCCCGGATCTCAACCGTCTACTCGCCGACTATATGGGGCGAATCCCTACTCAAAGGTAAGCCGGACATGCGTCTTATCTGCGACTCCGTGAAGTTGCAGGGCAATGCTGCCGCGGAGCTGCATCGCCTGGATGGCAGTCGACGGCCTCGAGGTTGTCGACTTCGACCTCCCCTCCAACAACGAACAACCGACCGGGCATGAGTCGCCGGCCGATGGGAATCGGTCCGTGCTTCACCTGCCATTCGTGACCCAATGGCCCCGTTTCTCAGCTGGAGCATCGCTTCGAGTTCTTGGCTAAGTCCGGATCCGGCGAGTGGAGGTCGCATCCTCGGTCTGCGGCGAACAAAGGGCAGCGGTTGCGATGCCGAGCAGCATCTCGATGGATTCAGTCGCACACTTCTACCCCAGCGGCATTTGGTCAGGGCGTCGGCGCATCGCGCCGACC
>JALYYE010000313.1 GCA_030946735.1 Candidatus Dormiibacterota bacterium | reverse complement strand
GCGCAGGTGAGAGTCGCTTTAGAGCCTAAGGATCCACACGCTCACGAGGTTCCCCGGGCCGACCATCAGAGTGGCCGAGGGCTCCGTCCAACTCACCCGGTGCGGGGACCGGATCGTCCAGCTCGCGAAGCATCACAAGATTGGTGGCGATCCCGTCATCCGCCTTCAGAGCCCAGACCGGCACCTCGCCGCTGATCGAGGTGCCCTGGCGGGGTGCCGAGCGGATGACAAGCTTCCCGCCCAGCGCTTCGATCCGGTCGGTCATGTTCTGCAACCCCGACCCCTCGCGGGCCCTGGTCGGATCGAACCCACAGCCATCATCTTCGATGGAGAAGGTGAGGACGCCGTTCGACGCGCTGAGCCGAATGGTGGCGTGGGTCGCCTGCGCCGACTTGGCCACGTTCTGGAGCGCCTCCAGGCTGCAGAAATACACCGCGGACTCGACTTCGGGCGCATATCGCTCCAACGCGTCGCTCACCAGCTCCACGGGCACCGATGACTTGCGCGCCTGCGATTCGAGGGCAGCGGCCAGTCCCCTCTCGGCCAACAACGGCGGATAGATTCCCCGAGCCAGCTCACGCAACGATTGGATCGCCTCATCGGTGTCGTCGTTGAGCTGGCGCAACGCCTGCTTGAGCTTCTCGGGGTCCTTCTCGATCAGCCGCTCGGCGAGGCTCATCCTGACCTTGAGGGCAACGAGCTGCTGTTGGGCGCCGTCGTGGATGTTGCGCTCGAGCCGCCGCCGCGCCTCGTCCTGAGCCCGAACCAGTCGCTGGCGCGAGAGGCGCAGATCCTCGAGCCGCTCCATCAGCTCGGCGGTCAAGCCGGCATTGCGCAGCACGAGGCCGGCCTGTGCCGCCAGATCGCTGATCAGCTTGTCCTCGGCCGCGGTAAGCGGCTCACCGCGCTTTTCGATCGTGAAGGCGCCCAGCAGCTCGCCCTGGTAGCGCACCGGGACGGCGCGATCGACCGGTAACTCGTCCCCGGCGATGCCGACCGGCGGGGGCAGCGGCGTGGTCGATGGCCACCGGCTCGAGGGACGCAACTCGTTGCCGACTTTGAGCCAGACGGTCGCCGTCGAATCGGTCCCTTCCGACAGGATTCGGGCCGTTCGGGTCAGCAGGTCTTCCGCTCCGAAGCTTTCGGCCAGCCGGGAGAAGGACGACAGCACTTCATACGGGGTCGCGCGATTTCCGTAGACCAGGCGGTTGGCAAGTCGCTGGACCCGGTTGCGTGCCGGTTGAAAGGCAACCGCCACCAGCCCGGTGGCGATCAGCGATAGCAGCAGGCTGTGCTGCTGCACGCCGATCAGGTTGCCGACACCCACGACCACGCCGATATAGACCGCGCTGACGAAGGCAGCAAGCGCTCCATACACGATCGTCCGGCTGACGATCCGGTCGATATCCCAGATGCGGAAGCGGATGATGCCGGCGAATAGGGCGAGTGGGATGACCGCAAAGACGGGCTGGAAGAGCCGGAAGAAGGTGATGGGTACCTCTTGAATCGGGCGTCCTTGCAGTGACGGGTTGAGCAGGCTGCCCAGGTTCTCCGGATGCGTGAACAAGGCAAGGACGAGGGCCGGCAGCAGGGAGAAAAAGAGCAACCGGGACAGCTGCCGCTCCTCCGGGCTGCGGGGTGCGATCCAGCGATAGGCCTGGGCCACCACCCCGACGACTGGAGTCAACAGTCCGAAGGCGAGGATGATCGCGATCCGCAGCGGTGTCTCCTGAACCGCGTAGAGGGCGGCGGCGAGCGCCAGCGTGATCGGCAGATAGAGGATGGCATGAGCCCACCCCGGCCAGTGGGGGATCAGTCGCCCGTCCGGGAACGTCAGCAGCGCGTAGAGATAGGCGAGCATCGCGACCAGCTCAAAGCCGAAGTGCAGCGCCGTTTCCAGACTGGTCGCCTGCAGCGCGCCATAGACACTCACGGCCTGCAGATTGAAGACCGCGGCCGTCCCCACCAGGCCGATGGCAAGGAAGCGAGCGGTTCGGTTGTGCGGGCGCAGGTGGATGAGGTAGAGGCCGAGGATGAGATTCAGGACGCTGAAGCCGTAGTCGAGCGCCAGCTCTGCGCCCGACTCAGCCTGGTGCGAGGCCACGGCGATCGCCTGTGCCAGGCGGTCCGTGAAGGTCTGCGCCCCGAACCCCATAAGGTGAAGGTTCTGGTGGAGGTCGGGCGAGACATGCGCGATCGCGGCCACGACCCCCAGCGCAAGGATGACGACGGCCATGCCGGTATAGATGGCCAGGAAGCCGAAGAACGCGATGTCGCCGGCCAGGTGCCGAACTGACCGAGCGGTCACGTCAGTGGACGACCAGCGTCCCCACCATCTGCGGGTGGATGAGGCAAGCGTACTCGTAGGTGCCCGGCTTGGTGAACGTCAGGCTGTAGCCGACGTCGGCCGGCCCGCCGCCACCCAGCCCGGACGAGAGAAAAAAGGAGCCGTCGTAGTGACCACCGTCGACGATCACCGGCACGATTTCCGCGGGCGGCGGGCCAGGTCCATTGTGTTGCGACTGGGGGATCGATGGGCTGCCCACCGGATTGACCGCCTTGCTGTTCCAGCTGACGGCTCCGTCCTTCGCGACGGTGAACTCGGGAAAGTACTTCGGGACGTCGAAGGCAACATTGTGTTGATCGGCGACGACCAGCCATCGGAGAGGATCCCCGGCCTTGACGTCAACCTTCTTTGGCAGGAACTCGCTGATCGAACCATATCCGTGCAGGCTGTTCTGGTTCGGGTCGCCGTAGCCGGCAAGGACAAATTTGTAGGACGGAAGCTTGACCGGGAAGTGACCCTTTTTCGCCTCGTTGAACGCCTTGAGCAGCGGCGCTCCGACGGCGTCGACCTCCGCCTGTGCCTTCTTGTTCACCTCGGCCTGCGAGGGAATCGCCGTGGCCTTGGGCACGATCGTCAGCGTCCCGTTCATGCCGGGACCGTGGAAGAGGCAGATGAAGTGGTAGATGCCCGGCGTCGCATCAGCGGCGACCGGAACCCGGAAGGTGTTGTCCCGATCGGTGCCCTGGTAGGGAATGAAGCCGCTGCTGTAGAAGGCCTGGCGCCCGGTGAAGGCCGGCTGGGCGCGCTTCGGGCAGGGGGTATCGATGTCGCTCGGTGGCGTACCGCTGTCCAGGTAGCAGGGTTGGGCGCCGTTTTGATGGACGACGTTGTCCTGCCCAACCATGAAGGGAACCACATGAGCGGCCTTGTCCGTGGCGTCATATACAGCCTGCGGTGGTTGCTGGTCCTTGTCGATGTACTCCCAGATTTGCTTCCCGACCGTGTCGATGATCGAGCCGAAGGTGACGGTGTGTGCTTCCCCGTTCCAGGCCTGTTTGAAAACCGCCGTATCGCCCTGCCGCACCGTGAGCTGGTGGGGAAAGAAGAAGGCGAACATGTTGGCGAACTGGTCATAGTGGTAATCGACGAGAACGGTCCGCTCGTTCTCGTTGACGGCTGCGCCGAAAAAGCCGCAACTGGGCAGGAGGAGGACAGCTCCCAAGACGAGCACCAGCCGTCGCACCACGCCACGGTACGGTAAGGTCACGATCCGATACTATCCGGCCAGCCCCCCAGTGTCGGGGGTGCTGGCATCCGCGCGGGGTCCTGGCTACTAAACGAGGGACTCCAACAGGTCCAGAGACGGCACAAAGAAGAGGTTGCCGGTGAGCGCGCGGCTGAAGTCCGGCAGCCGGTCGTAGTTGCCGGGCGGCCGACCCACGAACTGATGTGTCCTGCGAAAGTCCGAGTCCATCTCCCTCTCCGCCCCGTCCCCATGCGCCATTCTGGCGATTCGCTGACGTATACAGGGATGGTGGATCCAGAGCGCCGGGCCCAATGCAATAGTCAACGCGTCGCCGATGTGCCGTCACTTATGCCGTCGGAACGCCCGTTCGCTCGCAATCACCACTGCCGTCAGTAGCGACGGCCGCTTCCGGCACCACTTGCCCAATAGGAAATGGCGGGGGCGCGACGGGAACGATCCGTCCGGCGACATCGCCAAGGATGCCGCCCAGCGGTTTTGAAGACCGTGGAGCCCACCTGAGCCCATGCACCCCCGTGCGGGATGAAGGTTAAAGGACGGCGTCGATCTTCTGTTTGAGGTAGGCCTTCGGTTTGTAGCCGACGATCCGTTCGGCGGGTTTACCGCCGCGGAACAGGATCAGGGACGGGATGCTTAGCACCCCGAACTTCGAGGCCGTGATGGGGTTCGCGTCCACGTCCAGCTCGCCGATTGTGACCCGACCCTCGTACTCCGTGGCAAGCTCCTCCACCAGCGGTTTGAGCATCTTGCAAGGCGCGCACCAGGTCGCCCAGAAATCGAGCAGGACAAGTTGCGTCGAGGCCCCGACCGTGGTTTCGAAATTCTGGTCGGTCACCTGGACGATGTTCTTGGTCGTCATGCGGCTCCTTCCTCGGTGCTCGTTTTCTGATCAGTTTTAGCAGGTGGCGGTGGGGCCGGCTTCGAGCTGCCGCCGTCGGGCGTGCCCTTGGCCTTGGCCTTGGTCTCCGGCTCGGCTTTGGTCTCGGTCTTCGTCTCGGTCTTGGAGCCATCCGCCGGGGTAATGCTGCCGTCGCTGCTCGCCCCTCGGGAGTCCGTCTTGTAGAAGCCGCCGCCCTTGAATATGATGCCAACCGGGTAGAAGACGCGGGTCACCGGCGCGCCGCACTCGGGGCACTGGGTCAGCGGGGGCTCGGTAATACGCTGCTGGATCTCGAATCGGTGACTGCGGCTGCAACGGTATCCGTAGACGGGCATTGTCGACCTAACTTATACCCGGTTTGCCGCCTCGAGAAAACGCTGAGCTCCCGCCGGCGATCAGTTGATCCAGAGCTTGCTTTTGGGCCTTGGTTCCTCGGCGGCCGGATCCGTGAAGTCTCCCGGCTGCAGCAGGCCGCTTTGCATCATTTCCGCCACGCGGTCGAAAAAGGCCTCGTCGGGGGTGGCGGACTCGACCGCAGCCCCGCCCGGACCCTCCGCCAGGAAGCGCTGGAGGGCGGCGCAGATCAGCTCGCTGCGGCTCTGCGGCGAGGCCGCCGTAACCCGGTTGAGCGCATCGACGAGGGCGTCCGGCATGTAGATCACGATGCGCTTGGCGCTCATCAGTCCCAGAATAGTAGCCAAGCCTTCCGCCGCGGGCAAGCCAAATCGGCTCACGAAAATGAAACAAGGCAACCGATCAAATGGACGATCCTCGAGATCAGGCGAGGCCGATCCGGATGCCGGCCGCCAGTGGATTGAAGACGATTCCGGAGGCCGGTTTTGGATAGAAATAGGTCGATTTCTGGGGCATGACCTGGCCAGCACTCGCGACCTCCACCACGTCAGAAACCGCCGGGGGCCGAAGCAGGAAGGCCGCCTGGCCGTCTCCTGATTCGACGCGGTCGAGCAGCCCGCCGACATCCCGCGAGTAGCTGAGGTAGCGCTCGGACTCAAGCTCGTCCGGCTGCAGCCCCAGCTCCCGCTGCAGGATCTCGCGGTGGAGGACCGACACGTCCAGCCGGGGGACTGGGTCCGCGGCATCGGCACGCTCGATATCGACAGTGACGTAGGTCCGCGGGAGGGCCAGACCGATGCGGTGGCCTGGCGTCGGTTCCTGCATCGCCGCCAGCAGGGCGGCACGGTCCGGGCGGGGGTCGACCCGGTGGTGGGCGGCTAGCCGGTCGATCAGGGTCGGATCGAATCGCTCGAAGTCATGCAGGAGCCGATGCGTGGGCAGGATCGTGAGCCCCGGGTCGCCGACATCGACTAGCAGCATCAGGACGTAGTTGAACGCCGCATCGGGCGGCGCTACCGGTTGATCCAGCCGCTGCTTGTTGCGGAAGTTCAACGCGGTCTCATACCGATGATGGCCGTCGGCAATGTACAGCCGCGAGGCGCGGAAGACCTCAGCCAGTTGCTGAAACCGCTCCCCGCCGGTGATCGACCAGACGGTGTGCTGATCCTGATCTTCACCGGCGATCGACAGGCGCGGTGGCTCTGCCATGGCGGGGGCGATGATCGGAGCAACCGCCGACCTGGGATCCTCGTAGAGGGCGAAGACAGGGCTCAGGTTGGCCACGACCGCGCGCGTAAGCGACAGCCGGTCCGCCTTGGCGCGCGCGTGCGTTTGCTCGTGGGGAAGGACGCCGCTGCCAAACGGTTCCAGCTCGACCACCCCCAGGATGCCTCGCCGCTCGCGGGCCTGGCCGTTGATGGGGTCGACGAATCGGTGACTGTAGACGTATAGACCGGGGCTCGGTTCCCGACGCAGGGTGCCGTCCGCCAACCATTCTTGGAAGAATCCGGCGGCCCTGGTGTACTTGTTGTCCTCCGCCGTGTCGGTCGATCGGACCTCTCCCGCGATCAGCCGCACGACGTTGTGGGGATCCTGGCGGTAGTAGCGCCGCTGGTCCGCGGGGCTGATGACGTCGTACGGTGGCGCCACCACCTGGGACAGATCGACCCGCTCCGGGTCGTAGAGAATCCCCTGAAACGGTCGAACCGTCGCCAATGCGCTAGAGGCTGACGGAGAGCACGTCGGCCATTCCGGGAATTCGGCGAATGTCCGCCAAAATCGACTCGGGGACAGGATCATCAACCGAGAGGATCATCACCGCATCGCCGCGCGGACGGTCGCGACCCACCTGCATGCTGGCAATGTTGATGTTCTTGGCTCCGAGGAAGGTGCCGATGGCGCCGATGATGCCCGGCCGATCGGCGTGCCAGCTCATCAAGAAGTTCCCCTGCGGCACCAGGTCGATGCGGAAGTCGTTGAAGGTGACGATGTGCGGCTCGTTCAGCAGCAGGGTGCCACCCACCCGGGTGGTGCCGTGCTCGCCGCTCGCCTGCAAGCTGATGAGGTTGGCGAATTCACTGGCGCGGGCGCCACGTTGCTCGACCACCGTGATGCCGTGAGCGGCCGCGACCGTCCGGGCGTTGATGGGGTTGACACGCTCGGCGCTGAAGCGGCTCAGAAAGGCGGTCAGCAACGCGGCGGTCAGGACCGAGCAGTCGTAATTTGCGATCTCGCCGGCGTAATCGACATGGATCCGGGAGGCAGGCTGCCGGCCCGCCTGGGCGTAGAAACGGCCGATGCCCTCGGCCACCGGGATAAACGGCCGCAGGAAGGCCATCGCCTCAGGAAGCGCGACGGGCGCGTTGAGGGAGAAGCGCGGCAGGCCGCCGTCGAGCACGGCGATCACCTGCTCGGTGATCTCCAGCGCCACGCTGATCTGCGCCTCCTCGGTTGAGGCGCCCAGGTGCGGGGTCGTGATCACCTGAGGCAACGACAGCAGCGGGTTCTCGCCGGGCGGCTCCTGCTCGAAGACGTCAATCGCCGCGCCAGCGACCTGGCCGTCGCGAAGCGCATCCCGCAGCGCGGACTCGTCGACGATTCCCCCACGGGCGACATTGATCAGGCGAACGCCTGGCTTGGTCAGGGCCAGCGCGCGGGCATCAACCAGGTGGTGCGTCTCGCGCGTCAGGGGCACGTGCAGGGTGATCAGGTCCGCCTCGGACATCAGTTGGTTAAATGAGACCAGCTTGACGTTGAGCTGGGAGGCCCGCTCCTCGGACAGCACCGGGTCGCTCGCGATCACGCGCATCCCGAAGGCCTGCGCCCGATGAGCGACCTCACGGCCGATGCTGCCGAGACCCACGACGCCCAGGACCTTGTCGCGAAGCTCGAACCCCAGGAACCGCGAGCGCTCCCAGCGACCCGCCTTCACGGCCTGGTCCGCCTGCGGGATGTGGCGCGCCAGCGCCAGCATCATCGCCATGGTGTGCTCGGTGGCGGCGATGGTATTTCCGGAGGGGGCGTTGACGACCAGAACGCCAGCTCGGGTGGCGGCATCGACATCGATGTTGTCGACGCCGGCGCCCGCGCGGCCGATGACCTTGAGGCGCGTTCCGGCTTGAATCACGTTGGCATCCACCCTGGTCTCGCTGCGCACGATGAGGGCGTCGTACTCCGGGATCCGCGCGACCAGCACCGCCGGGCTCTGCTTCAGATGGACGTCAACCTCCGCGTGCTCGCGCAGGCGAGCGATCCCCGCCTCCGCGATCGGGTCGGCGACGAGGACGCGGGGCACCGGGCTCAGGCGACGAGGCTGGGCTCGGACGACTGCAACGCCCGACGGGCGGCGTTCAGGGCCGCACCTGCGATGACCTGGTGCCCGTTCGTCTCCAGGCCGCGTTCCAGCGCCTCGACGGTCGCGACGACATCCGGCTCGTAGACGGCGCCAAGGTGGCCGATCCGGAAGATCTTTCCGGACAGCTTGCCCTGCCCTTCACCGACAACAAGGCCGAGCTCGCGCCAACTCTTGAACACCGCTTCCGACTTCTCGCCCGTGAGCGACTCCGGAAAGTGCACCGCTGTGACGGTCGGGGATGCGACCTCGGCCGAGCTCGCCAGCAAGCGCAATCCGAGCGCGGCAACAGCGGCTCGGAAGGCGGCGGCTACCCGCAGGTGCCGCTGAAAAATCGCCTGCAGCCCCTCCTCGCGCATCATCAGGAGTGCTTCGCGCAGTCCAAAGAGGATGCCGACCGCGGGCGTGGTAAAGGTCATGCCTTTGGACTGCATCTTCTTGGCGCGGTCCCAGTCGAAATAGAACCGCGGCGAGCGCGCGCTCGC
>JALYYE010000298.1 GCA_030946735.1 Candidatus Dormiibacterota bacterium | reverse complement strand
CACGAGTCGAGTCCACTGCATGGCTTCGTTCCCACCGATGCCGAATCGATGTGGCTGTCCGCGCTCCCGCTGGTGGTCTTCCATCGCTTCAAGCCATCGCCCCTCGACGAGCTCGCCCATGTCATTCTCCCGGGCCACGCCTTCACCGAGAAGGACGGCACAGTGACCAACATGGAGGGGCGCGTGCAGCGGATCTTGAAAGGCATCGACGCCGCCTGGGTACGCGAGGACTGGCGCGTCTTCCAGGAGATCGCGAACCAGTTGGGCGCCTCCTGGGACTATCAGAGCGTCGAGAGCATCACGGGCGACCTGGTCCGCGCGCTGCCACCATATGCCGCGGTCAACCGCGGCGAGCGTGTGCTCTGGAGCGAGCAGCGATGACGGTCGAAGTCGTCGTCGTGACGCTGATCAAGGCGGTGATCGTGATCGGCGCGCTGCTGACCGGCTTCGCCTATCTCACGCTCTTCGAGCGGAAGGTCCAGGCGCGCATGCAGCAACGGCCGGGGCCGAACCGCGTTGGCCCCTGGGGACTGCTGCAGCCGGCGGCCGACGGGTTGAAGCTGTTCTTCAAATCGAGCAGTGCCCCCTCGGGCCGCGACCACTTTCTCTACCTGCTCGCGCCGATGATCTCGATCATGGCTGCCCTCGCCAGCTTCGCCATCATTCCGATCAGCGGGCCAGGCTCGCTGAACCTCTTGGGCCATTCGATCGGCTGGTACGTGATGAACGTCAACATCGGCGTCCTCTGGTACTTGGCGGTGACCTCGGTGGGCGTCTACGGCATCTTCCTCGCCGGCTATGCATCGAACAGCAAGTACTCGATGCTCGGCGCGCTGCGCTCGTCCGCCCAGATGATCAGCTACGAGATGGCCCTCGGCCTTTCGCTGGTCCCGGTCTTCATCCTGGCCGGCTCGGTCAGGATGGTCGATATCGTCAACGCCCAGCACACCTGGTGGTTCATCCTCCCGCTGTTGCCGGCCTTCTTCCTTTACTTGATCGCCGGCATCGCCGAGACCAACCGGGCACCCTTCGATCTCCCCGAAGCGGAGACGGAGCTGGTGGCCGGCTATCACACGGAGTACTCGGGATTGCGTTTCGCGCTCTTCTTCATGGCCGAGTACATCAACATGATCATCGTCAGCTCCGTCGCTACCATCGTGTTCCTCGGCGGTTGGTGGGGTCCGTTCGGGATCCTCCCCGGCCCCTGGTGGTTCATCCTCAAGGTGGTCGTCCTGCTCTATGTCTACGTCTGGTTGCGGGCCACGTTGCCTCGTATGCGCTATGACCGCTTGATGGCACTCAGCTGGAAGTCGTTGTTCCCCCTGTCGCTGGCGATGATGATGGTGACGGCCATCGTGGTGGTCGCCGCCCAGGGGACGCTCTGATGGCACTGCGCGAGATCTTGCTGGGACCCCTCTACATCGCCCGCGCGCTGGCGACGACCTTCAAGCACAACACCAAGCCGATCGTCACCATCGAGTACCCAGAGCGGCAGAAGGCAGTCCCGCCGCGTGAGCGCGGCCGCCATATCCTGCACCGCTACGCCAACGGTCTGGAGAAATGCGTCGGCTGCGAACTCTGCGCTATCGCCTGCCCGGTCGGCTGCATCGTGGTGGAGGCGGCCGAGAACACCCCCGAGCACCGCGTCTCACCGGGGGAGCGCTATGCCAAGCGCTACGAGATCAACCTGCTGCGCTGCATCTACTGCGGCATGTGCGAGGAAGCCTGCCCCTACGACGCCATTACCATGGGCCCGCGCTATGACCTGGCGGACGACCACCCCGACAAGTTCATCGCCGTGAAAGAGGACATGCTAGAACCGCTCTCCGCCAGCCTCAATGACACGGCGCGGCCGTCCGGCGCCCCGTCCGCCCAAGCGGTGCCGCGCAAGTGGTAGTCGGGTTCGCCATCCTGGCGGCCTGGGAGCTTGTGACGGCGGTCGGCGTGGTGGCGTTCCGCAAGCCGATGTACAACGCGCTGTCGCTGGTCGCCAACATGCTCGGCCTGGCAGTCCTCTTCCTGATGCTCAACGCGCAGTTCCTGTTCGCCGCGCAGATCATCGTATACGCCGGCGCGGTCATGGTGCTCTTCGTCTTCATCATCGCCCTCATGAACCCGCAGGCCGACATCAGCTTCCGGCCGCGAGGAACGGAGTGGATCTATGGCATCGTGTTTGGGGTGATTTTCGCGGCGCTGCTTGTCGCCCTGCTCTTCAACCGGGGACTCACCGGCCGGACGGGCGCCTTCACGCCCGAGGTGATCGCCGCGGCGGGCAACGTGCAGACTATCGGCACCGCCCTCTACACGCGTTTCCTCTTCCCGGTCGAGGTGACGTCGGTCCTCCTCCTGATCGCGGCGGTCGGCGCCGTCTACCTGGCGATGCGCAGGATCCGCTGATGCCGGTTCCCGCCTATAGCTTCCTCCTCTTGAGCGGCGTCATCTTCACGCTGGGGGCGATCGGCTTCATGGTCCGGCGCAACCCGCTTGTCGTCTTCATGTGCATCGAGCTGATGCTCAATGCCGTCAACCTGGCGTTCGCGACCATGAGCCGATATCTGAACTCGCTGGACGGCGTGGTGTTCGCCTTCCTGGTGATCACGGTTGCCGCGGCCGAGGTGGTGGTCGGGATCGCCATCATCGTGCAGGTCTACAGGGCCGGCCGGCAGATGGATGTCGACGAGCTCGACCTGATGAAGGAGTAAGGAGCCATGGACATCCTCGCGCCCGCGGTGCTCCTGGCGCCGCTTGCGGGGTTCCTGGTCAACGCCCTCTTCGGCCGGATGCTGCCGCGAAGAGTCGTGGGGTGGGTCGGCGCGGGCAGCATCGGATTGGCCTTTGTCGCCGCTCTCCTGATCCTCTCCCGGGCGCTCGGCGGCCAGAAGCTCGACCAGAGCTATTTCACCTGGTGGCAGAGCGCCGACTTCAACGTCCCCTTCAACCTTTACGTGGACGCGCTGACGACCCTGATGATCCTGGTGATCACCGGCGTCGGCTTCCTGATCCACGTTTACTCGATCGGCTATATGCGGGATGACCCGGGGTTCTCGCGCTTCTTTGCCTACATGAACCTCTTCGTTTTTTCCATGCTCCTGCTCGTCCTCTCCGGGAACCTCGTCTGGCTGGTCATCGGCTGGGCCGCAGTCGGTCTCAGCTCCTATCTTCTGATCGGCTTCTGGTACGAGCGCCGCTCGGCGGTGCTGGCCGCCCGCAAAGCTTTCGTCATGAACACCATCGGCGACGTGGGCATGGTGTTCGCCGCCTTCCTCATCTTTCTCAACCTCCGGGTCCTTGATTTTCAGGGCCTCTTCAGTCGCGTCCATCAGTTGCCCAAGGGCGGGACGGTTATCACCGCCATCTGCCTGCTCTTGCTCGTGGGGGCCGTGGCCAAATCCGCGCAGCTGCCGCTCCATACCTGGCTCCCCGACGCCATGGAAGGCCCGACGCCGGTCTCGGCCCTGATCCACGCCGCCACCATGGTCACGGCCGGGGTCTACCTGGTGGCGCGTATGCACCTGCTGTACGATTGGGCGCCGACCGCCGCCGCCACCGTCGCCGTCATAGGCGGCGCGACCGCGCTCTTCGCGGCCACCATCGGCACGGCTCAGGTCGACATCAAGCGGATCCTGGCGTACTCGACGATGAGCCAGATTGGGTACATGTTCCTCGCCGTCGGGATCGGCGCCTACACCGCCGGCATGTTCCACTTCATGACGCACGCCTTCTTCAAGGCGCTCCTCTTCCTCGCGGCGGGCAACGTCATCCACGCGTTCCACGAGGACCAGGACATCCGCCATATGGGCAATCTCCGTGCCGGGCTGCCGATCACTTTCTGGACGTTCCTGATCGGCACGCTGTCGATTGGCGGGTTCCCATTCATCACCGCCGGTTTCTGGAGTAAAGACGAGATCGTCCGCGCGGCGTTGACCACGGCCGGTAGCGAATGGGTGCTCGGCATCCTCGCCCTCATCACCGCCGGGCTGACCGCCTTCTACATGTTCCGGCTGTTCATCCTCGCCTTCGGCTGGGAGTGGCTGGCGCATGACGACCGCCATCTCCACGAAGCGCCGCCCCTCCAGACGATTCCCATCATCGTTCTGGCGGCCGGCGCCGTGGTCGGCGGTTACATCCCTGTCGCGAGCTTCCTCTCGCCGGTATTCGGGCAACCGGTCGAGGTGGGCTCGTTCGCATTCTGGGGCCTGGCGGGACTGACGCTAGCCGCCTCGGCGGTCGGCTTCGCGCTGGCCTACGTGATGTACGCCCGCCGTCCCCAGCTGGCCGTGGCCTGGCGGACCCGGCTCGGCCCGATCCACACGCTGGTCGAGCACAAGTACTACATCGACGAGCTCTACGACCGGCTCTTCGTCCGGCCGGGGCTGGCGCTTGCCCGTTTCTTCAACGACGTGGTGGAACCGCGCGTGATCGATGGCGCCGTGAACGCGGTGGCAACGGCCGTCCTGGTGGAGGCGCGCGATGTGCGCGGATTCCAAACCGGCCGGGTGCGGAGCTATGCCCTGGTGACGCTGGGCGGTGCGGTCGGCGTCCTCATCATCGTCGCCTCGTACCTGGGGTATTTGCCCTGGAAGTTGGGCGCATGAGCTGGTATACGCTGCCGGCCAACGTGCCGTGGTTGACGCTGGTCCTGGTGGTGCCCCTGGTTGGCGCATTCCTCGTCGCGCTGACGCCCTCCATCGCCGGGCGCGTCGTCAAGCAGCTTGGGATCCTGACCTCAGTGATCACGCTCGCCCTGGTGGTGGCCATCATCGGGGGATACCAGCAGGGAGTAGGCGGCCTCCACCTGCAGTTCGAGGAAGCCCTCCAGTGGATTCCCTCGCTCGGGATCAGCTATCACCTCGGCATCGACGGACTGAGCCTCTTCCTGCTCGGCCTGAATGCCTTGCTCTTCCTGATCGCGATCGTCGTCACCGACCCACGCACAACCCGCCTCAAGGAGTTCATCCTCTTGCTTCTGATCCTGGAGGCCGCCACCGCCGGCATCCTCCTGGCGCTCGATCTCATCCTCTTCTATGTCTTCTGGGAGGCGATGCTGGTTCCGCTCTACTTCCTGATCGGGGTGTGGGGCGAGGGCCGCCGCGTCTACGCCGCCTTCAAATTCCTGATCTACACAGTGGTCGGCAGCTTCGCTATGCTGGTCGCCATCCTGGCGGTTGCCGGGATCAATTTCACGCAGTCGGGCCAGCTGAGCTTCGACTGGACGGTCCTGGTGCAGCATCCCGCCGCCGGGGTCTGGCACCTCCCGCTCGGCCTGGGAACCATCGGCATCCCGCAGCTCCTCTTTATCGGGTTCGCGCTGGCCTTCGCCATCAAGATGCCGATCTTCCCGCTGCATACCTGGTTGCCGCTGGCCTACACGTCCGCGCCCATTCCGGTTGTCATCGTCTTTGCCGGCCTGGTCTCCAAGCTCGGGGCCTACGGCTTCCTCCGCTTCAACCTGGCGCTGTTTCCGGCGGCGGCGCACAGCCTCGGGGGGCTGCTCGCCGTGCTGGCAACGATTGGGATCCTCTATGGCGCCTTCATGGCGCTCGCCCAGACCGACCTCAAACGGCTGGTCGCCTACGCCTCGATGAGCCACCTCGGTTTCATCGGGCTGGGCATCTTTACCGGCAACCTGCTGGGCATCGAGGGAGCCCTGGTGCAGATGATCAACCACGGCGTCATCATCGCCGCGCTCTTTCTGGTGGTGGGCATGATCGAGCGCCGTGCGGGCACGCGAATTCGGAGCGAGCTGCGCGGCCTGGCCGCCACCGCCCCAGTGTTCGCGGCGCTCTTCCTCGTTATCTCGCTTGCCGCACTCGGCCTTCCCGGCCTGAATGGTTTCGTCGGCGAGTTCCTCATCATGCTGGGCGCCTGGGCATCGTTTCTTCCCCTCTCGGTCGGCGCCGGCATCGGCGTAATCCTGGCGGCCTGGTACGTGCTCCGCTTCTACCAGGGCAGCACGCAGGAAGCGCTACCGCAGCCCGCCAGCTTTCCGGAGTTGCGCGCGGTCGACGTCGGGGTGCTGGCGCCGCTGCTCGCCTTGATGCTGGTGATCGGGATCAGCCCCGCCTTCTTTCCGGCGGCCGTCGATGCCACCGTCAAGGCCTTACCGGTAATCCTGCGATGACCATCAACCTGAGCGGGCTCGGCATCGACTACGGGGCCATCCTGCCCGAGTTGATCGTGGTCGGCACGGCGATCGTCGTGCTATTTCTCGACCTCGTGGTGCCGCCAGACCGCCGCGGATGGCTCGCGGCCGCGACCGTGGTCGGCCTGCTCGGGGCACTCGCCGCCAGCTTCCCGCTCTGGGGCCAGAACCGGGCCGCCTTCGGCGACACGGTGGTGGCAGACAGCCTGGCCGCCTTTTTCAACGTGCTCTTGATCGTGATCACGATTCTCACCGCGCTCATCTCGCCGCGCTTTCTTCGCGCCCTGGACCTCGACTATGGCGAGTACTACATCCTTCTGTTGGGCGCCACCGCCGGCATGATGCTGCTGGCCGCCGCCACCAGCCTGATGACGATCTTCCTCGGCATCGAGCTGCTCTCGATCTCCCTCTACGTCCTATCCGGGTTCGCGCGGACCGCCCTGCGCTCGCAGGAGGCCGCCCTCAAGTACCTGCTGCTGGGTGGTTTCGCCACCGGCTTTCTGCTCTACGGCATGGCCCTCATCTACGGCGCCACCGGCAGTACCACGCTACGCGGCATTGAGGCGTTGACGGCCGCCGGCGCTTCCGGCAACGCCCTGCTCCTGGTTGGCATTGCCCTGCTCACGGTTGGGCTGGCCTTCAAGGTCTCGGCGGCTCCCTTTCACATGTGGACGCCGGACGTCTACGAGGGAGCGCCCACGGTGGTCACGGCCTTCATGTCGGTAGCAACCAAGGCGGCGGCGTTCGCGGCGGTGGGGCGAATCTTCATCGCGACCTTCCCCTCCATCTCGAGCCGCTGGTACTTCCCGCTGGTGTTGATCGCCATCTTGTCGCTGTTCATCGGCAACCTGGTCGCCCTCACGCAGGACAACCTCAAGCGCATGCTGGCCTACTCGGGGATCGCGCACGCCGGCTACATCCTGCTCGGTGTGCTCCCCGGCACCACCCAGGGCTTCACGGCCACCCTGTTCTACATCGCCGCCTATGCGGTGATGAACTTCGGCGCCTTTGCCGTCGTCACGACGATCGGTGCGGGTGGCGAGCAGACCGCCGACCTGAATTACTGGCGAGGCTTATTCCACCGGCGTCCGTTCTTGGCCACCGTGATGACGATCTTCATGCTCTCCCTGGCCGGCATCCCGCCAACGGTGGGCTTCTTCGCCAAGCTCTTCGTCTTCCAGGCCCTGGTGACCGCGCAGCTCTGGGCGCCACTGATCGTGGCGGTGATCATGACCATCATCTCCTTCTATTACTACCTGCGAGTGATCGTGGTCATGCTCGCCCAACCCGACAGTGAAGTCGCCGAGCGTCATGTCGGCTTCTCGACGAGCACGGTGCTCGGCGCGGCGGCGGTCGCTACCGTCTTCTTTGGTTTCTTTCCGTCCGTGGTGCTCGACTGGGCGAGCCACGCGGCGTCTCTACACTTTTAGAATCCAATGAGGCTCGGCTTCAGAGCGCGCCCATGATTGCCCCAGCGCCGGCCCGTCCGGCGGTTCAACCGGCGGCCAGGCGCCCGTTTGCGCCGCTGCGTTGGCTCAGCCGCGCCTGGCGCGAGCTGCGCAAGATGCGCACCGCCATCATCCTGCTCGCCATCCTCGCGCTCCTGGCGGTGATCGGCACGCTCCTCCCCCAACTGCCGCAGAACCCCAGAGGCGTGATGGGTTATGTGCTTCGCCATCCGACCACCGCCCCCTGGTTTGCCCGCCTCGGCCTCTTCGACATCTTCAGCTCCTGGCCGTTCATCATCACCGCCGTGCTCATGTACACGTCCATCGGCGCGAGCATGTTCATTCGCGTGCCGGCCGCCTGGCGGCGCGCGATGGATTCCGCGCAGCGCAACCGCGGGCTCTGGGCGGAAATCGCCAGCATCGTCTTCCACGGAAGCTTCTTCATCCTGCTGGTGGGCGTCATCTACGGCAAGGCCGCCGGCTTCCTTGGCAATGTTGCCGTGGTCGAGGGGGACACCTTCGTCGAAGCTCGCGCGAACTACGACAACCTCAGTGAGGGCAAGCTCGCCAGCGACCACGCCGGCTTCCAGGTCAAGGTCGATCGCTTCAACGCCAGCTTCTGGCCCACCGGCGCACCGAAGGACTTCACCTCCCAGGTCCGTATCTACGACGGCGGGCGCCTCGTTGATACCAAGAGCATCCAGGTCAACCACTACCTCGAGTACCGCGGAGTGAAGATCTACCAGGCCGGCTACGGGTGGGCGCCCACGCTGCGGATCGAAGCCCCCGACGGCCGCGTGCTCGAGGATGCCGCGACCATTTTCGTCGGCGACCCGCAATTCGCGAACGGCGTCATCAAGGTCCCATCAGCGGGACGGCCCTCGCAGCAGCTGGGGGCGACGGCGATCTTCATGCCCGATCCGCAGATCGTGAACCAGTCGATTGCGCCTGGCACGCCGCAGCTGCGCAACCCGATCATGCTGGTTCGGCTCTACCGGGGCGACCTGCACCTGACCCAGCCACAAAACGTCTTCTCACTGGACACCGCCAACATGGACCTGCGCTGGCGTGGGGCCCTCCGGGTGGGTGACAGCGTGGTAACACCGGACGGGTACAAGCTGAGCTTCACCGGGCTGAAGGCGTACACCGATCTGACCCTGAACAAGGATCCGGGGATATCGATCGTGCTGGCCGCCTTCGTGATCGGGCTCTCCGCGCTGCT